>NZ_JBHTKI010000019.1:0-125607 GCF_042675885.1 Metaplanococcus flavidus
TAAGCCAGCTCAGCTGCCGTGGCAAAAGACGCCACTCTGCTGATCCGTCTTATGCCTTTCAGAGCTTAACGGGCGCTGTCGCTTTTCTTTGTCCAGACTCCAGCGCCTAGCTCTTCGGGTCATAAGTCAATCCAGCTACGCGGCAAAGAACGCCACTTCGCTGAATCGCCTTATGCCTTTCAGAGCTGAACAGGCGCTTCCGCTTTTCTTGATTGCCACTAAACGTTCACCTTCCTCTCTTCAATCCATAAATGAATCATGTATAATGAATTGAATCTTGAAGATAAAGGTGGGCAAACACGATGGATTTTCTATATTTTCCGGAAGATAAATCAGAGTATATCCCAGGCATCATTTCCGTAATTGTTATCTTCATTCTGTCGATGCTGATAATCTGGCTGCTGGTCAGAGCTTCGAAGAAACAGGTTAAGCAATTGGAAGATCAGGGCTACTCAGTGAATTACGAGATGAAAAACAGCGACAAACAGCTGCCTATAGATGACAAACCGGAAAAAGATGAAGTGGAACATACTTCTGAAGACGACAACGGTAAAAAGGGGTCCTGACAAAATTCAGGGCTTCTTTTTGTTGGCGTAAAACAGGTGTATACTAAGACCGCATTATTATATTTTTAGAATTGGAGATTTACGTATGACAAAAAATTTATTCGGCGGCCTGCAATGGGCTGTCTTCCTGTTAGCTTCATCCATTGCAGCACCGATCGCCATTGCCAATGTTTTCGGGATGGATACGGCGGACACTGCCTTATTCGTGCAAAGAACCGTCTTCGTTCTTGGAGTGGCTGTGTTGCTGCAGGCATTCATTGGCCATAAGATGCCGATCAACGAAGGGCCTGCCGGTTTATGGTGGGGCATTTACATCGTCTATGCCGGACTGGTCGGCTCACTTTACGCCACAGCGGAAAATGCGCTGCAGGCTCTCCAAAGCGGCATGCTATACAGTGGCGTGCTGTTCATCATTTTCGCCTATACCGGCTTGGTGGGGAAAATGCGCCGACTCTTTACCCCGACGATCACATTTGTTTATTTGTTGTTGTTGGTGCTGCAGATCAGCGAATCGATCATGGCCGGATTATTTGGCATCGTGTCACCGGGAGAACCTGTCGATTTGATCGTCTTTGCCGCCGGCGTAGCGGTCGTTATCGCAACCTTTTATTTCATGGGCAATAAAGTCCCGTGGATCAACAGATATTCCGTGTTGTTTGCCATTGCCGCCGGCTGGCTCCTGTTTTGGGCCATTGGGAAAACGGAAGCCGTACCGTTCAACAGTGATGCTTTCATTTCTTTGCCGCAGATGCTGGTATTCGGACCCATTATCTGGGACAGCGGGATGTTCGTCACTTCGCTGTTTTTGACCTTGCTGCTCATCGCCAATATGATGGCATCGATGAGGGTGATGGAGTATTTATTGAAAAATGAATTCGGTATCCATCAGCCCGATAGAGTCAAACAGGGATCGGTCGCTTCAGGTCTCAACCATATACTTGCCGGATTGTTCTCGTCGATCGGACCGGTGCCGATTTCAGGTGCAGCCGGATTTGTCAGCGCAACGCGGACGCCATCGTTGAAACCGTTCATCGTCGGCGGGTTTATCGTTGTTGCCATCAGCCTGTTCCCGAACGTCATGGCGCTGCTCGCCGCATTGCCGGCGCCGGTCGCTTATGCCGTTATTTTTGCGATTTTCACAAAAATGGTGGAAATGGCATTCAAGGAATTGGAAGAGGAAGAAGACCGTCTGCAGGCTTATAAAGTTTCGGCATTCGGCCTGATGATCGGCGTCGGCATTATGTTCGTGCCGCAGGAAAGCATGGCGGAATTGCCCGGCGTCCTGGCATCGACCCTATCAAACGGCTTGATCACAGGAACGATCATCGCGATCATTCTCGAACAGGCGCTGATCTGGAGAAAGAAAAAGAAATAAAAAAAAGTGCCGCATCGGTGAGATGCGGCACGTTTTTTTATTTTGAAGAATTAGTGGTGACTTCGCCTTCAATTTCTTCTGTCAGTTTTTCCAGTTCATCGATCAGGTCGCCGATGTAAGCGATTGTGTCGCGCAGCGGCTGGTCGGTCGTGATGTCGATGCCGGCCATTTTCGAAAGTTCAACCGGTGATTTTGTACCGCCGGCTTTCAATACTTCGAGCCATTCGTCGACAGCAGGTTGGCCTTCGTCGAGGATGCGTTTTGATACTTGAGTTGAGATGGTCAGGCCGGCGCTGTATGTGTATGGATACAAGCCCATATAATAATGTGGCTGGCGCATCCATGTAAGTTCGGCACCTTCATTAATTTCAACAGCATCTCCCCAGAATTCTTCGAGCACACCGCGCTTCAGGTTATTGAGAATACCGGCATTGACGCTTTGGCCGGAATCGATGCGCTCATAAACTTTGCGCTGATAAGCCGCTTCGAGAAGGTGGGTAACGAAGTTATGGTAATACGTGCGGGCCACGATTGAAGAGATGACCCAGCGTTTGAATTTCGGATCTTTTGAATTCTCAAGCAGGTGATTCGCCATCAGCATTTCATTCATCGTTGACGGTGCTTCGATAAAGTACAGAGACGGACGCGCATTGAAAACATTCTGTGCACGGTTGGCGTTATAGAAATGTCCCGCATGTCCAAGTTCGTGAGCAAGAACGAATACTTCATTCATCCGGCCGGTCCACGAAATCAGGATATAAGGGTGGACACCATATGGGCTCGAGCAGAAAGCACCTGTGGACTTTCCTTTATTCTGTGCAAAGTCGATCCAGCGCTCCGAGTAAGAGCGTTCGATCATGTCGAGGTAATCTTCGCCCATTATTCCGAGTGCATCGTTGACATATTTCTTCGATTCCTCCACTGTGATTTCCGGCTCGTAAGTCGGATCAAGCGAAATCTTCAAATCGGCAAACGTCATTTTTTCAAGACCGTGCGCTTTTTGCAGCAATTTAGCGTATTTACGCATATGTGGTGCGAGTTCGCTTGTAATCAAATCGATTTGGCGGTTATAAAGTGAACGGTCCACTTCCTGGTTGAACAGGAGGTAGTCGAAAACAGAATCATAGCCGCGCAGGTCGGCAGTCGTTTTTTCTGTCTGCAGCTGCGTGTCATAGGTTTTCGCAGTCGTATGCTGATAGTCTTTCAGTTTCGTCGAGAATGCATCAAAGGCAGCCCGGCGTTTCTTTGTATCCGTTTCCGCTTCCCAGTCGCCTTCAAAAGAGACGTAGCTCAATGGGTAGCTTTGGCCGTCCACTTCAAAATCGTCGAATGACATATCCACCATTTTTGTCGTGTTATAAAGGCCGTATGGCGCATTGAAAGTTGATGAATAGGCAGCAAGTGTCTTTTCAACTTCCGGATGCAATTGGTATTGCTTCTGGCGAATCAGTTTCTCCAAATACACTTTGAACTCATCCGACTCCTGCATTGCCTGTTCGAGCGTCGCTTCCGGCAATTCCAATAATTCGCTGGTAACGAATGAAAGGCGGCTGCTGATCTTAGCTGCAGCTGAGCCGAACTTACTCGCCAGCATCTGAGCTTCGTCATCTGTCTGATCCGTGCTGAGCTTCAGGTTTGCATATGTACCTATCGGAATAAGTTTTTCATTTATTTCAGCGTAGGCTTTCAATAATCCATTGACTGAAGCTGCATCTGTTGTTTTTTCTTTATAGCTTGATTCAAATGCTTCCACGTCCTTTTCGATGGTGGAAAGGGAATCGTTAAAAGCTTCGTCGGATGTGAACAAAGAATTCAAATCCCATGTTTCATTGATGTTTACTTCTGAACGTGCGGGCATACTCTTGACCATTTATCTCTCTCCTTTTTATCCCGTATTAACGGTCAGTAAAACAACTGACCGTAAAAACCCGATTGGATCAACTAACATTCAGAGGAAGAACCCTCTGAATGAAGTTTCTCTTTATTACGGTTATCGAACTAATTCAAGTATAGCGGGCAAGTGGAAAAAAGTAAAAAGTATTTATCAAATTAATTAAAAAATTCTTAAAAAAAGGTTTAAAAAAATATTCGAGTGGTATACAGATACTACAAGGCGGAACCACCGTAGGGAGAAACGAGTAAACAGTTTAGTTGTTTACAATCGCCTCCAGACGAGGACATGCACAGCCTTGGCGGAAAATTTGCTTCAACTGACGATTGTCATCTCGTCGGGTACCAAGTTTGTAATGTTTTCTGAAGAGAAAGTGCTTCAAACAAAGTTTGGTAAGTTTTTTGTGTAAGTGCAACTGAATATCTGACTGCAGAACATCGGATTCGCTGAGAGGTATATGCGAGAATAGTCTAAAGATGCAGACAGTGCAAGAAGCTGTATTGACGGGATCAGAACATTCGTCAACCTTTATAAGATTGTAGAAGTATCATAACAAATTTTCCGCGTGCAAACTTCTCCGTGAGTGGAGAAGCTGCAAAAGGGAAAGCGTAACCTGATGAAAAGGGTTGCGCTTTTCTATTTGTCCAATTTTTTTCGAAAAAAAACGGACCGCTTTTGCGATCCGCTTCAGTTTCTTTAATATTCTCTTTCCTCGACTACATTATGGTCTTTATCGAGAATCTGAAGTTTGCTCGGCGTGTTGTCTTTAGCGAGTTCTTCAGCAGCTGCAATCGCTCCGTCTTTGCTCGGGAATGACTCAGTTGGAGCCACATCCTCCAGTTTGACGATCCAGCGGGTTGCGTCCTGGTCAGGTGCTACACTATAACATTTCATTCGTATCAAACTCCTTTCGGGATCTAGTTTTCTTTTCCCGCCATATATTGTTTTAAACTATTAATTGGAACAGATAAATTCAGAATACTTCGTCCTTTCAGTAAGCCTTGTGATAAAATAGAGGGAATATCTGGTATAAAAAAAGTATTCAAAGAAAAGAGGGAAATATATGAGTGAAACAAGAACTCCGGCAATACAGGATGAGTATGCGGCAGAATTTGCCCAATGTTATGGCTGCGGCCGTTTGAACAAGGATGGCCATCAATTCCGTACAGTCTGGCAGGGGGAGAAGACGTATACCGAATATGAACCGGCCAGTGAACATACAGCTATTCCCGGCTTCGTTTATGGCGGAGTGATCGCGTCTCTTATCGATTGCCACGGCACAGGCTCTGCTTCATTGGCGCTGCACCGGAAAAATGGTTTTGAACCAGGCAGCGGTGAGGAACCACCGCGTTTCGTGACGGCTTCCCTGCATGTTGATTACCTGAAGCCGACTCCTCAGGGCGTCACTTTAAAAGCTTTCGGCGAAGTGGAAGAAATCCATCCGAAGAAATTCAAAGTAACTATTGAAGTCATTGCTGATGGAACAGTCTGCGCAACCGGAACCGTTGTAGCGGTTGTTATGCCATCGTCATTCGGTAAATGAGTTTCTAAGGGGCTGGGGGAAATGGCGGAAGAAAAACAGGAAGTTCGGACAGATCTCATCGGAGAAATTCTTCGGGAATACGAGAAGACCGGCGGGATGGACAATTTGCCCGGAACCGGCAAGCCGTTGCCAAAAGAATACTTTTCGGGAGACCTGTTCCAGCAATTTCAGCGGATCGCGAACGAACAGGGCTATAAACCGCATTGGCTGAAACTCCAGCAAGAAATACGGGACGGAATTCATGAAACAATTGAAAAATTGGAAGCGGGAAAGAAGAGGGATTTGCCGCTGCGTATATCCAGGATTAACGACAAAATCCATGAATTCAATAAATCCTGTCCACCCCCGCTGTAAAAGGGGTCAATTACGCTCGAGAACATCGGCAGAATGGCCGGCCGGTGGGAATAAAAGTGTAACACTGCACAAAACGGACCCAGTTAAGCATAGGGGCCGTTTTTGGTTTAATGAATCAATATTTAGGGAATTTTTCACATGAGACAGACTTACAGAAAGAGAAACGGGAGGAGTGAGCATTAATGGAAAGAAAAGATGAATTGACAGAGGCCGAAAAAGTGGAATTGAAAGATGCCGAAACTTCAGTATCTATAGAAGAAACACCGGAAGAACCGGTAAAGATTCCGGAAGAACCGAAAGAACCGAAAGAACCGACAGAAGTGCCAGCAGAGCCTCCGACGGAAACGCCAGAGGAACCGGTAGAAGTGCCGGCAGAACCGACGCAGCCGACAGAAGTTCCAGTGGAGCCTCCGACGGAAACACCGGAGGAACCGGTAGAAGTGCCGGCAGAACCGACGCAGCCGACAGAAGTGCCAGCGGAGCCTCCGACGGAAACACCGGAAGAACCGGTAGAGGTGCCGGCAGAACCGACACAGCCGACAGAAGTGCCAGCGGAGCCTCCGACGGAAACACCGGAGGAACCGGTAGAAGTGCCGGCAGAACCGACAAGCCAACCGGAAACGCCAATAGCGGAAACTCCAGCAAAAGAAGTTCCGGCGGACGCAGCACCAGTCCGTGAGACTCCCGAAAAAGCCGAAATGGAAAAAAAGAAAGAAACCAAAGAACCGAAAGAATCGAAAAAAGAAAAAGAACCAAAAGAACCAAAAGAACCAAAAGAACCGGCCGAGCAACCGGCCGAGCCTGAAGAGCCGGTCGAAGAAGAGAACGAAACAAACCGCTTCAGTAAAATCTACAGCAATGTGGCTTCCAATCGCTTTGAAAACCTTCGGACCAGCTATATAGAGAATAAAGCGAAAGAATTGCGGAAAAAAAGAAGATAAAAAGTGGATTATCTCTAGAAATATGCTGGATGAGCAGGTGTATCTTTAAAAATACCTTTTCAGGGACAATGAACTCAAAACGAATGAAGGCAAAAATAGGTCGATTTTCGATCAAATGGGGTTTTATGATCGGCAAATCGTCTTTTATGATCGGCAAAAGAAGTTTTATGATCGGCAAAAGAAGTTTTATGATCGCCAAAAGAAGTTTTATGATCGGTAAAACGCCATTTATGATCGGTAAAGATAATTTCATGATCGCCAAGCGAGTACTTCATTGAAACTAACACTGCTGAGTAAAAACGACGGGAGCGGAAGGATTGGAAGACGTTAAATGTATTTGTACTGTCTGAAATGCGCACTCCAAGTTCCGCTCTTTATTTTCGTCCTATTTTCTCCATTTCTTCGGAAACAACAAATGCCAGGTCATCGTTCCCGAACATTTGCAGCAGCTCGAGAAGCGATTCATCGTCCACTTCCATATCGAAAGGTTCCGCTTCTTCCACAGCCAGGAACAGAGCTTCATTTTTGATTTGTGACGGATACGCACGCTGATACAGCTGGACGGGATCCAATTGATTGCGCACCGCCCAATTTACAAATACCTGGATCATTGCCGCCTCATCCTGCTGATATTTTTTGATGATGAATTCATCACGATTTTCAAATTCCATACTTATCAACTCCTTATAAGCAATCTTATACTTTAATTTACTAAGAACATAGATGGATGCATGGACTTCTATTAAATAATACTCTAGAATTTAACTCAAGACGTATGATAGTATCGGAGGGAAAAACATGAAATTAATTCAAGTTAGAAAAGGGCAGTTCGTCTATTATAATAACGAATTGCACAAAGTTTATTCAGTAAAACCGCTGGCCAAAAAATCGGTTCTGATGTTCCGCATAAAGGACATGGAACAAGTAGCCAGTAAAGCGGATGAAGTTTCTTTCTACAAGCCGCAGCATCTCGATTCGTTCCTGTTCTTCGGCAGCCGCTACACATTGCGCGACGATATACCGCCGGAAGAAGGCGGTTATATCCTCATCAGCAAGCCCGACCCGGATTACATGGATCATTATTCCCTCAATGAATTTGAAAAAGTGGAATCCGTGGAAGGCAAGAATGTGCTGACTACCAGACAGAATACAGTGAAATTCAGAGAATTCTTTGTGATGGAATCAGGTGAAGCGGAAGGCAGCAGAGACATCGCTTATTTTGATAAGTCAAAAGTCGATGCTGCGCAGCTGGAATCCGATCAGGAATTGATTGATAAAATCCGTGAGCGCGACGCCATCCGCCCATCCATCGGCGATGTGTATCTGAATTTGGATGATGCTTCGACTGCTATGGTAGTGGCAATCTCAAGTGACGAAGTTACACTCGGCAACGGCGACCGCCTGACTTTCCATGAACTGTACAAAGCGGACAACTGGAATTTCCTTTATAATGTCGTGGACGGCGAGTTCCGTTAAATTTAATTTATTCAATAAAGCCAGCGAAGGAGTTATTCCTTTACTGGCTTTTTGCTTTCTATAATGGCTTCAATGCTTTTGTGCGGTCGAAGAACAGGAAGGCATCATAACGCTGCGAGATCATTGAGGGCACGTAATTGCCATACGATTCATGCTCAGGATTGTAGACGACGCCGACTGCGCGGTGTCCGACCCAACGATCGAACATGTGGCGATTGCTGTCATCGAATACCAGCAATTTATCATAGGCGCCGGTCTTATGAAGCAAATCTTCCCATGAGTTCTTTTCACCTGGAGGCAAGTGCATTTCTTCAGACGGCGCCTCCCACGATTCCGCGGCGATGACAGTCCCTTCATAAGAGCCGAAACCGATTGCATATACATCTTCAGGTGCATTCTGCTCACGCAGCAATTGCCCGATATTGATCATTTTGTCGTCTTTCATATCCGTGGCACGGGCATCCCCGATATGCGTATTATGCTCCCAGATGATAATGCGGGCCTCCGGACCGTGGTATTTTCGCAATTCATTTACGGTTTCAGCCATATGCCGGTCGCGGACGTTCCAGGACTCTGCACCACTTTGAATCATCGCCCGGTAATATTGTTCTGCGTTTTTCGCAACCAGCGAATTGATTTGGAGATTAAGGTCCGCTTCTTCTTTATTCGAATAAAGGTCGGCGTTGCTTCGTATCGAAGCCAATAATCTGGTGACTTCATCGATGCACGATGCCGAAAAAGTTGCATAAGAAGCGGCATATTTTTCCGGATTCCGATTGCTCGGATCGAAACAGGAAAAAGCCTGCCTTGCCAATTCCGCGTCACCGCCGGCTGGATCCACATCATTCAGGTAGCGAATGACTTCATCCATCGACTCCCACAAGCTATAAACATCTATTCCGTAAAATCCGGTCTGTTTATTTTCTGAAGCATTATACTGCTTCAGCCATTCAACAAATTCAGCAACTTCTTCATTGGCCCACATCCAGGTTGGCCAGCGGGTAAATGATTGTGCCAGGACATTCCGGGCGTTTTCACTTGTTGCATCATAATTATTGATATATCGGTGTACGGGATAAGCAGAGGGCCAGTCGCCTTCTACCGCGATCAGCGAAAACCCTTTTTCGTTGATCAGCTGTTTGGAGAGGTCCGCGCGCCACCGATAAAATTCAGAAGTTCCGTGGGTGGATTCCCCCAATAAAACAATCTTTGCATCGCCGATGGCTTCAATCAGTGGAGCCAAATCATCCTGGTTATTAACGGGCTGTGCGAATTTACGGATTGCCTCTTCCAGTGTAATATCCATGCCTGCACTTCCTTTCAACAAAGAATGAACGGGTGGCAAAGCGACAAGGAGCGGAAAAAAGCATACCCGTTTTTACGGATATGCTTTTGGTTTTAATTCTTCAGTACATCCTGGAATTCCGGAGTTTTATCGATAACGCCACGTGCAAATGGACATTGTGCATCGATTGTTTTGCCTTCATTGCGGGCATACTGCACAACTTCGCTCACTAATTGCTTGCCAACGCCCTGTCCGGACAGTTCGGGTGATACTTCGGTATGGTCCACTGTCAGCACATCGCCATTCGGCGTATAAGCGAGTGAAGCCATTTCCTCTGAGTCTCTTTCAACAAAGAATTTATTGTTATCATGTTTGATATCCATAATTTCTGCCTCCTTTTTCCTCTATATAAGTGTATTCCCTTTATCTTTAAAAATATTCAATAAGGGTATAGAAAGAGAAGATTAATAAATAAATAGCGTGAGGTGATTGGATGGCACAGGAAAAACTTGCTGAAACCGCAGTCAATAAAATCGAGAAAACTTTTGGGGAACACCCGACCTACCGTCGAGCGCATTCGAGAGGGACAGGCTATGATGCAGTGTTCACAGCGACCGGCGAAGGAAAGGCCTGGACGGTTGCTCCGCATTTCAGAGAAGGCACGACGGAAGCCATCGTCCGTTTCTCGCATAGTTCGCCCGATCCTTTTTGGACGGATAATTTATCGCCGGTCAAAGGCATGGCGGTGCAATTCAAACTTCCGGATGGGCAAGTAATGAACAGCGTCGGTGTCACATCACCCATATTCTTTACGCGCACACCTGAAGTTTTTACGGAAATGCTGGACATTGCGAAATCATTTAAAAAGGGACGGCCGCGGCTGTGGGATCTCATTACGCTATTCATCAAATATCCGGAAAGCCGGGCATCGATCCGCATCATCCGGAAAATGCAGAGTCCGGCGAGCTTTGCGACGGGACTTTATCATGCCATCCACGCCTTTTACCTGGTCAATGGAGTTGGCAAGCGCCAGCCTGTAAAGTTTCAATGGCAACCGGAAGCCGGTGTGGAATCGCTGACTCCGGCTCAAGCAGCTTCTGTGGAAAAAGGGGATTTCGAAAAAGAGCTTGAAGAACGGGTACTTAAAGGAAAGCTTGGATTTCGGCTGGTTGCGGTAATCGGAGAAGCGGGCGATCCCGTTGGTGACCCGACAAAAGATTGGCCGGATGACCGGGAGAAAGTGGAAATCGGACGATTGCAGCTGAGAAAAAAGACTGACGAAGCGGAAGACTTGCTGTTTGATCCCACGGTTCTGCCGGAAGGCATCGAATGCACGGATGACCCCATTCTGCAATTCCGCAACCCGGCATACGCGGTTTCCTACCAAAGAAGAAACATGGAAAAACAACAAAAACGCTGAAGTCCGAATGGACTCCAGCGTTTTTTTAGCTTGTTAAGAAAGAAAAGTCGTAACCGATATTCCGCAAAACAGCTTCTCTTGTCTTACAGAGCTTAGCGGACGCCGTCGCATTTCTGATTAATAAAGCTTCCCTTGCTTATAAAGCACATTCGATATTCGTGACACCGAGTGGATATAGCAATTTTGACGGAGCGGGAACGGATCGCCGTAAAATTGCGGCAGAATCATATCGAACGTTTTCTTCATCTGTGCTACGAGTTTCTGATAAATCTCATCTTCTGAATCGTAACGGGTTTCGCGGCCTTGCAGCCATTCGAAATACGAAACGATAACCCCGCCGGCGTTGGCTAGGATATCCGGAATGATGACGACGCCTTTATCACTTAAATATTTATCCGCTTCTTGTGTCGTCGGAGCGTTTGCCCCTTCTACAATGATCTGTGCTTTGATGTCCTCCATATTGCCTTCGTGCAGCTGGTTTTCCAGCGCCGCCAGGAATAATACATCCACATCGAGTGTCAGCAGTTCATCACGTCCGCGGATTTCAGCTTTCGCGCCGGCTTCCGCCAATTGTTCTTCGGTTGTCGGAAGATCTCCCATATTCTTCGAGGAGAATCCAATCAACGCAGGGATATTCAAACCGTCTTCATTGTATAACGTTACGTTACGGTCGCTGACAGCCACCACTGTATTGTCGACCAGTGGGCATTTATACGCTTCATGTGCAGTCACGGAACCGACATTGCCGAAGCCCTGCACGGCCACTTTCAGGGGACGGTGTGCCGCGGCCAATGTCGTTTTGGCAAAAACATTATCAGTAGAGGACAATAATTCCTCTTTTTCTTTCAGGAAATCGTGGACCATATAACGGAATGAAAAATACACGCCTTTGCCGGTGGCTTCGCGTCTTCCCAAAGAACCGCCATTGGCGACCGATTTACCGGTAAAACTGCCAAGGTATGGAGTGCCGTGATGGATTTTCTTGAATTCTGCCATCATCCAATCCATTTCCCGTTCACCGGATCCCACATCAGGGGCAGGAATGTCTTTGTCCGGTCCGATGACATCCGCGAAATAGCGTACATATTTCCGTGAAATCATATTCAATTCCTTTTCGGAATAATTTCTGGGGTTGATGACAATTCCGCCTTTGCCTCCGCCGAACGGCACATTGTGAAGCGCGTTTTTCAGCGTCATCAGGAATGCCAGGTTCATGACTTCTTCTTCATTGACGCTTTCGTGAAAACGGATGCCTCCTTTATAAGGCCCAAGCGCATCATTATGCTGAATGCGATATGAAGGGATGCGTACCACTTTGCCGTCGTCGAGTGGGACACGCAAATAGGATTTATGGACTTTATTCGGTGTTGATAGAATGGAGCTGAGTGAATTGAAAGCCTGCTGCCGCATCTGTTCTGTCAGTGATGGCAGAAAACTTTCATCTTCCAATAGCGCATCGAGTGAACTTTGAATTATTGCATTTGTCGGTTCTTCCATTTTGCTGCACCTCCGAATTTATTATCTCCCTACATCCATACCCTGTCCGTCCTGATTTATGCATACCTTATTCCCAGCTGGCATACTGCTCTTCTTCAGTGACGACCCGCAAGTCGTCAGCTGTGATGAGCATCACTTGATAGTCCGCCTTTTCCGCATATTGTTCCGCTTCTTTCTTGATGAATTTCGGCGACCCATCGGTTTCCTCGTCATAGACGATCAGGATGCCGTCAGAATTTCGCAGGAAAAACTTATTTTTCTCAATGAATTGCCAGGGAGCCTCATATGGCCGGTTAGTCAGGCTTCGGTGGAAATCTGCCTGCCGGATGATTTCCTTGTACTTTTCCTGATTTGCTTCATTCCATCTATTCTCCTGCTCGAGGAAAGGGGTGAGCAGCGCAAACTTCAAATTCGGAAACTCCTCTTTCATTTCAATGGCAACTTCAGCCGCCCACGTTTCCACACCCAGCTGGCCGCTGACGATGATCCACTCGAGACCTTCGTCAATCAAAGCTCGGAATCGGTTTTCCAACGCTTTTTTTATGAATCCGACTCCAGGATTCTTATCATCGAAAATGCCCAGTTCATGCTGCTTATAACCGGTGACCACCAATCGTTTCAACAATCTTCTCACCTCTTGCTGCTAAATTTTCGTATCTCCAGTTTACCTCACTCCTTCTTCCTTTAATACTCAGAACAAAGTACCTGCATTTTATTGACGGAATAATCAAACAAAAAGAAACTATTATGATAAAATGTCAGGCAAAGAGGAGTGAAGCAGATGGTGAATTTACAGGATATCAAAAAAGCCCGCAAGGAAATCAATGGACTGATTCACGAGACGCCGATATTGGTTTCCGAACTATTAAATGAACAAGCCGACCGGCAGATCTATTTGAAATCTGAGCATTTGCAGAAAACGGGCTCGTTTAAAATCAGAGGCGCAGCCAATGCGGTGATAAAAGCGGAACGTGAAGGAGCCCGGTTCGTAACCGCAGCCTCGTCCGGCAATCACGGACAGGCAGTCGCGTATATTGCCGGCAAATTGGGAATACCGGCTATTATTGTCGTACCGGAAGACGCAAATCGTGTAAAAGTCGCTGCCATCGAAGCTTATGGCGGGCGAATCGAATATTGCGGTTTCACTTCCGCCGACCGCATCCCGCGAGCCAAACAATTGGCAAAGGACAACAGCGGAGTCTACATCCCGCCTTATGACCATCCCGACATCATTGCCGGGCAAGGCACAGTCGGCCTCGAAATTCTGGAACAATTGCCGGACATCGATGTAATTGTCGTGCCGGTAGGAGGTGGCGGCTTGATCAGTGGCATCCTGACAGCAGTCAAAACAATAAAACCGCAAGTGAAAATCATCGGTGTAGAGCCGGAAGCGGGCAATGACACTTTTCTTTCCCTGGAATCCGGAAAGATCACTGCAGTTGCGGGCAGCTCTTCAATCGCCGATGGTCTCCGCACCTCACAGCCGGGCGACCTGACATTTCCGATCCTTAAGCAATATATTGACGGTATCGTATTGGTAACGGAAGAAGAAATCAAATACGCGATGCAATTCGTGATTGAACGCACGAAACAGCTGATCGAACCATCCGCAGCCGTTGCAGTTGCCGCAGTTCTTTCCGGCAAGGCGGGAGAAGGAAATCAGAAAATCGGCGTCGTCCTTTCCGGTGGGAATATCGATTTGCTGGAGCTTCAAAACTGCCTCCCTTCTTAGATGTTTAGCTGTTCACATGACGGGAAAAAGAATGGTGTAAATAAAATTAATCGATAAGTAAAGGAGAGGATCGTAATGGCAGACAACAAACAACCGCATGAAAAGCTGACAGATGACAATAACGGGTTAAAAAGTGCTCAGGAAGTCCATTACAGTGAAGACTTTAAAAAAGCTGACAAAGCTGGAGAAGAACAGCGACAGGAAAACGACGAAAAGGAAAAAGATGAAAAGAAAAAAGATGATAAATAATTTCGGTGCCCCGGTGATTCAACAATCACCGGGGCTTTTTATGGAACAAGGGAGTTGTCGCTGTTCTTTGTCTAGACTCCAGCCGCCCAACTCTTCGGGTCATAAGCCAGATCAGCTAATCGAGATAAAGGCTGCTCCTGTTTCTGCACCGCTTCGCTAGCTTCGAAACATGAAAGTGCGTTGCATCGCTGCGCTGCTTCGTCGCAAAAGATGGGCCCGAAAAGTTTGGGCCATCTTTCACTGTCGCTTTTCTCTATTGCAATAGCCAAATCACAAAGGTAGAATGAAGTTTAAGTATTCTGAACATACCAACTGGTAGGTATGTTGAAACTAAATAACTGGAGGGGACTAATATGCATGTAATGGATCTTTTTAAACTGGAAGGAAAGACCGCAATTGTCACCGGCGGAGGCCGTGGACTGGGGGCTCAAATCGCACAAGGCTTTGCGGAAGCGGGTGCCAACGTCGTCGTCTGCTCAAGAAAGCTGGAAGCGTGTGAAGAAACAGCGGAACTATTGAAAGAGCTTGGGGTCAAAGCTCTTGCCATGAAATGTGATGTAACAAACGAACAGGACGTGGAAAACGTAGTCCGAAAAACGGTGGAAGAGTTCGGCACAGTGGATATTTTGGTCAATAATTCAGGAGCTACCTGGGGAGCACCTGCGGAAAAAATGCCGCTCGAGGCCTGGCAGAAAGTGATGAATGTCAACGTGACCGGAACATTTCTGATGAGCCGGGCTGTCGGCCAGGTGATGATCAAACAAAAGAGCGGAAAAATCATCAATATCTCATCTGTCGCCGGACTCGGGGGCATCCATCCCGACTTGATGGACACCATCGGCTACAACACGAGCAAAGGCGCAGTCATCACCTTTACGAAAGATCTTGCTGCAAAATGGGGACAGCATAATATTAACGTCAACGCCCTTGCACCGGGATTCTTCCCGACGAAAATGTCTGAGGTTCTCATTGAACGCGGCCGGGAGCAATTTTTGAAACAAACGCCGTTAAATCGCTTCGGCAGCGATGAAGATTTAAAAGGGGCCGCTTTATTCCTGGCTTCCAAAGCATCAGATTATATTACAGGGGATGTGGTCGTCGTTGACGGAGGCATGCATACTCTTTAGGAAACGCGAGGTATGGCAATGAAAGACAGGATCAAAGAGCGAAGCATCGGCCTGTTCGAGAGGAAAGGCTTCAGCGAAACGTCGATTCAGGACATCGTCGAAGCATTGAATGTCACGAAAGGCACTTTCTATTATTATTACAGCAGCAAAGAACAATTGCTGATGGAAATCCATAAAGAATACATCGATGACTTGCTGCAGCGTCAGCGAAGAATCATCGACAGCGGTGGGAGCCAAAAGGACAAGCTTAAAAGCGTCATCCATTTGCTCATTTCCGATATCGCGAGAAACGGCGACAGCGGCAAAGTATTTTTTCGTGAAATGCGGCATCTGACTGAAGACAACGCGACCGATATCAAGAAAAGGCGCGAGCAATTCCGTCATAATATAGAAGAAATCCTTCGGCACGGGGCGGAAAGCGGTGAATTCCGGAAGCAATTGCGTCCGGATATAACGGCACTCGCGGTGCTCGGCATCACCAATTGGACCTATCAATGGTTCAATGCGAAAGGTGAACTGACAGCAGACGAACTTGCTGAAATCTACAGCAGCATTGTATTGGACGGAATCCATACACGAAATGAAGAATGAGGTGGAAAAATGGCTTATGAAACAAATGTGAAAGTGCGTTTTTGCGAAACGGATGCACTCGGGCATATCAGCAATATCAGTTATTTCATTTATCTGGAGGAAGCACGTACCGACTTTTTCATTGACTTGGGATTTGGTGCGGATTTGGAAGATTGGAAAGTCATCATGGCTTCCGCTAAATGCGATTTTGTGCGGCAGGGTTATTACAACCAAAAATTGAAAGTGGTTTCTGAAGTATTGAAACTCGGGCGATCCAGTTTTACGATTGTCCACCGGATTGAAGACGCGGAAAATGGCGAACTGATCGCAAACGGTGAAGCAAGTGCCGTGTACTTTGACTTTAAGGAGCAGAAATCCGAAAAAATTCCGGATCATCTCCGCAGCGTGCTTGAAAAACATCTGGTGAAGGAGACGATAGCCAATGAATAATGAAACTTTAAGCTATCCGGGCGCGGGCTTCTTTTATCAGCCGGCTGACCCGGAGAATGTGTTTACACCGGAAGACCTCAGTGACGAACACCGGTTGATCGGCAAAACGGCCAAGCGTTTTCTGGAAACGGAGATCCGGCCGAACAATGAAAAAATCGAACAACAGGATTTCACGCTGGTCAGAGAACTCATGCAAAAAGCAGGAGATCTTGGCTTGCTGGCTCATAGTGTACCCGAGAAATACGGCGGTCTGGGCCTCGATAAAATCAGTAAAGGCATCGTTGGTGAAAAACTGGGATCCGCCGGCGGCTATGGTGTCGCGCATTCCAATCATACCTGCATTGCGACGCTGCCAATTACGTATTTCGGCACACCGGCGCAAAAAGAATATTATTTGCCGAAACTGGCATCCGGTGAATTTATCGGTGCCTATTGCCTGACAGAACCGGAAGCAGGCTCTGATGCACTTTCAGCCAGAACGACAGCGGTGCTGAACGGGGAAGGCACCCATTATTTACTCAACGGCAGTAAAATGTTCATCACCAATGCGGCCTTTTCGGATACCTTCATCGTCTATGCAAAAGTGGACGGCAAAGCTTTTACGGCTTTTATTGTGGAAAAGGATTTTCCGGGACTGTCACTTGGCGCCGAAGAAGAAAAGATGGGCATCAAAGGTTCGTCTACGCGCACGGTCAATTTCGACAATTGCGAAGTGCCGGTGGAAAACTTGTTGGGATCAGTCGGCAAAGGGCACGTCATCGCTTTGAACGTTCTGAACCTGGGCCGATTTAATTTGGGGTCTGCCTGCATGGGAGCTGCAAAATATGGGCTTCATCTGGCTGTGGCCTATACGAAAGAGCGGAAGCAATTTGGAAAAGCTATTGCGGATTTTCCGGCGACACAGGAGAAATTGGCGTTGATGGCGGTCCGTATCTATGAATCGGAGTCGCTGCAATACCGGACAGCCGGCTATCTGGAAGATGCACTTGGCGGTTTATACTCCAGCGAAGACCATGCACTGATCGCGAAGAGGCTGATGGAATACGCAACAGAATGCGCCGTCTGCAAAGTCCACGGTTCGGAGACGCTCGACTTTATTGCGGATGAAGCCTTGCAATTGCATGGTGGCTACGGCTACATCAAAGATTATAAAGTTGAACAGATGTACCGGGATTCGCGCATCAACCGCATTTTTGAAGGCACCAACGAAGTGAATCGATTGCTGATACCCGGTGGATTACTGAAAAAGGCAGGGAAAGGGAGTCTGCCGTTAGGGGAGTTTATTGCGCAGGCAGTCGCCGAAATCAACAACCCGAAAGTCGGGTCCATCGGAATTATTTCCCGGGAAATAGAAGCGGTTCATGCAATCCGCCGTGTTTTCCTGTTGTCTGCCGGTATGGCGTTCGAGGCATTCGGAGAAAAATTGGCGGAACAGCAGGAAACATTGATGAAACTGGCGGACATCGGCATCCAGCTGTACGCGGCAGAATCGGCAGTGCTGAGGACACAGAAAGCCCTCGATAAAAATGGGGAAGAAAAAGAAACGCTGAAAGTCGATTTGACGAAAGCGCTGCTGGATGATGCATTGCTGCATGTCGAAATGTCTGCCCGGAAAATGCTGCAGGGAATTTCAGGGGGACGTGCGTTAAAAGACAGCATGTCTCTTATCAGCAATGAACTGAACCGCCTCCACGCGGAAGAAAGCAATGCGACAAAACGGAGAATAGCGGCAGCAGTGCTGGAAGCAGAACATTATATTAGCTAGGGGGAAAAATGATGAAAGTAATCAAATTCGAACAATACGGTGGGCCGGAGGTTCTTAAATATACAGAAGAAGAACGGCCGACACCCGGTGACAACGAAGTGCTTGTGGAAGTGAAGGCGGTTGGCGTCAATTACGCGGATACAGCCCGGCGTGAAGGCCAATATGTCGTGCCGACCCCGTTGCCATATGTTCCGGGCTCGGAAGTGGCAGGCGTCATCGCTGAAATTGGCAGCAATGTGAAGCGATTTGGAGTAGGGATGCGGGTGTCGGCACTAATCGAATCCGGCGCTTACGCGGATTTTGTGACGGTTGATGAGAATGTCTTAATCCCTGTTCCAGACGACGTTGATTTTGAACAGGCTGTGGCGTTGCCATTGCAGGGTTTGAGCGCATATCACGTTTTGACAACGATGGGCCGCCTGGAAAAAGGTGAAACGGTGCTGATCCATGCGGCAGCAGGCGGTGTCGGTGCGATTGCCGTTCAACTCGCAAAAATATTTGGTGCCGGGAAAATCATTGCGACGGCCAGCTCCGCTGAGAAGCTGGAACACGCCAAAGCGATGGGCGCTACACATTTGGTGGATTATTCGAAAGAGGGTTGGGTCGATGAAGTGAAAAACATCACCGATAACAAAGGCGTCGACCTGGCACTGGAAATGGTCGGCGGGGAAGTATTCAATAAAACCTTGAAATGCCTGGCTCCATTTGGCCGACTCGTAATTTTTGGTGCCGCCAGCGGAGAACAGGCAGAGTTTCATCCAGGCCAGTTAATGAGAAAGAATCAATCGGTCATCGGTTTTTTCCTGCCACAGATCATGCGAAAACCGGAGCTGTTCCAACAAAGCTTTAAAGAATTACTCGGTTATATGGCAAGTGGTGATTTGAAGCTGACAATCGGCGGAAGCTATCCGCTTTCGGATGCCGCTGAAGTTCATCGCATGCTGCAAAGCCGCAAGACAATCGGGAAATTGGTGTTGAAACCATAGAATTAACAATGATTTATAACGATAGGTGAGAGTTTTAAAATAAAGAGTTACTCCAAAGGAGGGGACAGCAATGAAGATACTAGTCGTAGGTGCTGGGGCAATCGGCGGCTATTTTGGCGGCCGTCTGCTTGAAAAAGGTGAAGATGTCACGTTTCTTGTACGCGACAGAAGAAAGAAAGAACTCGAATCAACCGGCTTGAACATTGAAAGCGTAAATGGCGATTGCCGGCTGACACCGCCATTGATCACTAAAAACAGCAAGGCGCAGGAATATGACGTGGTGTTGCTGTCAACAAAGTCTTATCAGCTCGCAGGAGCTATCGAAGATGTGCGTCCATTTGTCGGAAAAGAGACGATGGTGCTGCCCCTGCTGAATGGAATAGCGCATGTCGATCAATTGGTTGAAGCTTTCGGTGAGCAATCAGTCATCGGCGGTTTGTGTTTTGTGGAAGCGACCCTCGACGAAAAAGGGGCGATTGTCCAGGCAAGTCCGATGAATCAGCTGGTATACGGCGAACGCAGCGGTGAATCCATCGACAGGATCAAGCGCCTCCAAAAGTCTTTTGATGGGACAAAAGCGGATTTTGTTTTGAGCGGTAACATTGAACAGGAGATGTGGCATAAATACCTGTTCATCACCACAATGTCCGGCATCACCACCTTGTTCGAACAGCCAATCGGTCCCATCCGGCAACTCGAATCCGGTCAGCGGACCATTGCAGCATTGCTGAAAGAACTTGAAGAAGTGATGTTGAAATTCGGTGCGCCAGTTGAACCCGGTATCTCCGAAAAACTATTGGATAAGCTCAACAGTATGGGAGAAGGGATGAAATCTTCGATGCAGCGCGATGCCGAAAAATCCGTTCCGATTGAGGCGGACCATCTGCAAGGCTATCTGCTGGAAAAAGCGCATGAACTGGAAGTTGCAGTTCCTGTTCTTGAAACGGTTTACACCAAATTGAAGCTTTACGAAAAAACTGTAAATAATTCACTTCACTTTTAATTGACGGAACATTTAAAAAATTATTTCATTAATCTATTATTAATGGGCAAGCACAAAAGCGCTTGCCTATTATAGAAAGAAAAGGAGTTGAGAGATTTGAATGCTCTTGCCGCCATCGGACTTTTCATCTTTGCGCTAGGTTACCGCTTTTATTCTAAATTTGTAGCAGAGAAAATTTTCCGTCTGGATCCGAATTATGTAACACCCGCCCATAAATTTAAAGACGATGTCGACTTTGTTCCGACCAATAAGTTTATCTTGTGGGGTCACCATTTTACATCCGTAGCCGGAGCTGCTCCGATTCTTGGACCAGCCATTGCCGTCTATTGGGGCTGGCTGCCTGCCGTATTATGAGTAGTCTTCGGTACAGTTTTTGCTGCCGGCGTGCATGACTTCGGGACACTTGTCCTGTCTGTCCGCAACAAAGGACAATCGGTCGGAACGCTTGCTCACCGTTTGATCGGGCAACGCGGGAAAATTTTATTTCTATTCATCATTCTGATTCTTGTGCTTATGGTTAATGCCGTGTTTGCCTGGGTTATCGCGAACTTGTTCATCTCGTTCCCGGCAAGTGTCATTCCGGTATTTATCCAGATTCCGCTTGCAATCTGGATCGGTTATGCCGTGTACAAGAAGAACATTAAAATGCTTGTGCCTTCTCTAATCGCTTTGGTAATTATGTATGGTGCTGCGATTTTCTCAAGCCAATACGAATTTCTTCAAATTGACCTTGTTCGCTATATGGGCGGAGAAGATGCTGCCGGCCTGTTCGGTCTCGGGGCGATTTCGACAGCGTTCTTTATCTGGATTATCGTGTTGATGGTCTATGTTTACATTGATCGGGGAAGGAATCCTGGCATTGATTTCGATTATTGCCGTTATCACATTTTTCCCTGACCGCGAGGCATTCCTGGCCACTTACAGCAGTTTTGCTGCTTCAAGTGGATCCGGTCTTGGGTCATTTATCCAAGGTGCGTCCCAATTGGCTACTGGCTTATTGATTCCTACTGCCGTCGCTTCAACAATCGTTTCGGTTATTGTTGTATCCTTTGCGGCAACAACACTTGATACGTCTGTCCGCTTGATGCGCTATATCATCTCGGAACTGGGTGCTGAGTATAAGATTCCAGCATTGGAGAAAAAACATGTTGCCACTACAATTGCTGTTGTAGCGAGTGCTGCACTTGTATTGATTCCTGAAGGCCCGAATGGTTTCGGTTCCGGTGGATACCTGCTATGGCCGTTATTCGGAACAGCGAATCAGCTGCTGGCAGGAATCAGTTTGCTGCTGGTCTCCATTTGGCTCAGAAAACTTGGCAGAAACTACACGATCACCATCATACCGATGATCTTCCTGATGTTCATGACGCTTTGGGCGATGTTCCAGCAGGTGTTCCTGCAATGGGCATGGTACGCTGCAGCTCCCAATATGCTGCTGTTCGTGTTCGGAGCGATCATCTTTGTCTTCGCCTTATGGATCATTATTACAGCTATCCAGGTTCTGGCCAGTAAAGACAATCCAGCAAATCTCGAAGACTAATAAATAGAATATTCGCGAAAAAGGGATCATACTAAATGTGATCCCTTTCGCATTTTATTGTCCAGACTCCAGTGGCCCAGCTCTTCGGGTCATAAGTCAGTCCAGCTGGGCGGCCAAGGCCACTTCGCTGGTCTGCCTTATGCCTTGCAGAGCTTAACGGGCACTGTCGCATTTCTTATTAATAAGTGAGGTGTTAAAAATGCCGGTATACGACAATCTGGTAAAACTGGTTAAATGGTACGAAGCAGTGCTGGAACATCCGCATAAAACGGAAATCGCGCGGGAGCTGCGGGCAGAAGATGATTTGTTTCTGCTGATGCTTTATTCGGAAATGCTGGGAATCCCCAATCCCGCCTATTACTACACGCTCGAACTGTATCCTTATATGATCGAGGAGTTCCACGACTGGCATTTGCGTATGGGCATGGAAAAATCACCGCTATCCGGAATCCGCTGCTGCTGATTTCAATGAAAAGAGGAATATGAATGGACGTCTTATCAAAAAGCATCATTTTTGTGGGGGGCAAAGGCGGCGTCGGCAAATCGACGTCGGCCGCCGCCATCGCCTCGAAATCCGCTGACAGCGGCTTTAAAACTTTGCTGATTTCGACAGATCCGGCGCATAACGTTGGCGATATCTTCAATCAGCAAATCGGGGGCAATACGACAGAAATTGCCAAGAATCTGTATGCACTTGAAATTGATCCCGAAATAGAAACCGAAAAATACATCAAAGGCGTAAAAGACAATATCAAAGGAACGGTTCATACAAGCATGATGGAGGAAGTGAACCGCCAGCTCGATACGGCGAAAGCTTCTCCGGGTGCGGACGAAGCGGCCCTGTTTGATAAGCTCATCCACATCATTTTGGAAGAGCGCCAGAATTTCGATAAACTGGTTTTTGATACAGCGCCGACCGGCCACACAATCCGCCTCTTGACGCTGCCCGAATTGATGGGTGTCTGGATTGAAGGACTGCTTGATAAGCGGCGCAAGACGAACGAAAATTATTCGGCGCATCTGAATGATGGTGAACCGCGCGAAGATCCAATTTACGATGTGCTGCGGGAGCGCCAGGAGCGGTTTTCAAAAGCGCGCGATATTTTATTGAATGAAGACGAGACCGGTTTTATTTTTGTATTGAATCCGGAACGCCTGCCGATCCTGGAGACAAAAAAAGCGCTGGAATTGCTGCATCAATACCATTTGCATGTCAAAACGCTGATTATCAATAAAGTGCTGCCGGAAGAGGCGGACGGCGACTTTTTGATGGAACGCAAAAAACACGAAAAGAAATACATGGAATTGATCAAGGAAACATTCCCGAAACAGCAGCTGATATACATTCCACTGTTTTCGCAGGACATTATCAGTATGGATCAATTGAAATTATTCAGTGAAAATTTTGAAGGAGGAATAGCGTGAGAGCATTTGTGATTGAACAAGGAGAACTGAAAATAACGGATATGCCAGAACCAACGGCGCAAAAAGGCGAAGTGGTAGTGGCGTTGAAAGCTGCGGGCATCAACCATCGCGACTTGAATCTATTAAAGCGCCATGGCAATAAACCCGAACCGCTCATCATCGGTTCTGACGGCGCAGGAATAGTGGAATCAGTGGGGGAAGGCGTTACGAATGTTTCGGTCGGAGACGAAGTCATCATCAATCCGGCGCTCCGCTGGTTTGCCAATAGTGACGCGCCGCCGCCGGAATTCGATATTCTGGGCATGCCGGATCATGGCACATTTGCAGAAAAAATCGCTTTGTCTGCCGAACAGGTCGAAAAGAAGCTGCCGCATCTGACGTGGGAAGAAGCGGGCGGCCTGGCGCTGCCGGCTATGACCGGCTATCGGGCATTGTTTACAAAAGGGCAGGTTAAAAAAGGAGATACGCTGTTCATCCCGGGAGCGGGGAGCGGAGTCGCCACTTTCCTGATTCAGTTTGCGAAAAATATTGGTGCCCGGGTGATTGTTACATCGAGAAGCGAAGACAAATTGGCGCATGCCAAAGAACTCGGCGCCGATTTGGCTATTGCGACTGACAGTGATTGGGTAAAAAAGTTGGAAAACGAAACGGTCGATCTTGCCATTGACAGCGTCGGGGCAGCGACATTCAACCGTACATTGGATATCGTGAAAAAAGGCGGCCGCATCGTCACTTTCGGTGCCACGACCGATGATGTCGTCGATTTCAATTTGCGGAAATTCTTCTATGGCCAGTATCAGCTCTTCGGCTCAACGATGGGAAGCCGTGACGAATTGCGTGAATTGCTCAACCATATGGAGCAATATGAGATGCATCCGGTTGTCGGCAAAGTTTTCGAACTGGAAGAAGCGCAGGAAGCGTTCGATTATTTGAAAGGTGCCAAGCAATTCGGCAAAGTAATTTTACGGATCAACCAATAATCTGAAACCTGGCTGCAGTTCATCCGTATTAAGGAGTATAAGAACTACCAATACTGGAGGTAATGCATGATGGAAACCAAAGGCTTGAAAGTCCTCGTCCACGCCAGTGCGTTTTTTGCTCCGTTTCTTGTGCCGTTTATCGTATTCCTGATTTCAGAAGACAAAGACGTCAAACGTTTGTCGATCCAGGCTTTGCTGTTCCAACTCGTGATGGGGGTACTGCTTTTCGTTTCAAGCTTGCTCGTCATCATATTGATCGGTATTCCGCTGTTGATCGTGTTGGGCATCGTCGCCGTAGTTATTCCGATTCTCGGAATCATTTCCGCCCTGAACGACGAGTATTTCAGCTACCCGATTGTCGGAAGCTGGTATTACTGAGAAAAGCGATAGCGCCCGTTAAGCTCTGAAAGGTATAAGACAGATCAGCGAGTTGGCTTATGCACGAAGAGCTGGGCGGCTGGAGTCTAGAAAAAAAGTCCTTCGGGGCTTTTTTTTTGCAGAAAACCGTTCGTAAAGGTGTATGGAATAAAATGAACGTTCGTAAAGTGCTTTGACACATTTGCGAACGTTCATTTTATGATTTTTTGGGTGCTTTTGGGGCGTTCGTAAAAGTGTACTTTTACGAACGGTTATTATAAAACTTATTTTTTATTGTTGAAAATAAGTAAAGGGAAATTATGTTAAAATTAATAAAATCAAAATATTCTTATTTATAAAATAAATTTTTGAATTGAGCAAGGAGGGAATAAAATCAGATGAATCAAATCGAAGAAGTAATAAGTAAAGTATCAGAAATAATGACCAGTCAAAACTTCATAGGAATAGGATCTACAAGAAAAGTTTATAGATACAAAAATTTAGTCGTTAAAAAGAATTTGCATAAAATAGGGCACTTGCAAAGCATAAAAGAACAAGAAATGTTCCGTGATTTGAATCTAAAAGGAATGACCCAATATTTAGCGCCTGTATTACATACAGACGAAAAACTGTCTATTCAACCCTTTTATGAGCCATTGCCTCTAAAGAATGGCGAAACGTATAATATCGAACTTGAAACCGATGACCGTTCGACAAATGAACTGAGAGAGGTAATAGAAGAAATAGATAAAAAATACGACGGCTTTGATCTTCTTGACAGTGGCAACTATGGATTGGATCAAGATGGAAAACTGATTCTGATTGATTACGGGATGACGAAAAAGCTATATGAAAATGAGTGGGCTCCGTTAGCAACTGCGGGAATTTTACCGCAGATCTATTTCGAAAGCTGCCAGGTTTGTGGACGAGAAAAAGAACTTAGGATTTATGGGGAGAATGACAGTGATCGCAGGTGTTTAGAGTGTGGCAAGGAATAGTCCATAGTGGCTCGTTATTCGGATTAATACAATAGTGAATTTAGTTTTACATATCATCAATTATAGATAAAGGGGAAGGTGCTGGGGCATGCTTTTAAAGTTATAAATAATGCAAATTCTCTCCTTATATAAATTTCTTTGGAGGTAAAAATCATATGAGAATCAGTGAACTGACTTTAGTGACCATTATGCATAAACCATCCCACGATCCATTATTTATCAGGAAAATATACGAATCCCAAGAAACTATAGAACAAAGCTATCTAGAAAAAATTGCAGTGATTAGTAATGTTACAGATTCTCAAGTAGAGAAAAGTCTAATGGATTTGGATTTTAAGGTTTTTAAAATCGAGAAAAAAGGGGTGGCTCACGCCAGGAGAAGTGCATTGAAAATCGCGATCGAAGTGAGCGAAAACACTCATTTTCATTATTGCGATTTGGACCGGCTTTTGACTTGGGCTACCTATCATCCAAGTGAATTAATCGCCTTAAAGGAGAGTCTGTTTGCATCGAATGCTGACTACATCATTATTGGTAGGACAGACTATGCTTTTGATACACATCCAACTTCATGGAAAAAAACGGAGCAAGTAGCAAATAGCGTTTTTTCGACATTTTGTAATTTTGATGTCGATATCACGGCTGGATCTGCTGGCATGAGTCGGGATGCGCTTCAGGTGATAAATAAACATACAAATGATTCCTATTCTATGACGGATGCGGAGTGGCCGCTGTTAGTTTTTCAAACAGATTCGCTATTAGGTTCTATTAGAGTTAATGGCTTGCGTTACGATGATAATTTGAATGCTTCCTGCAATAGGTCGTCAGAGATAGTGGAATGGGAAAGTAGAATTAACCTGATGAATAGTGTACTTGAAGTAGTTTTCGTAGCGAATAAAACGAAAACTCACTAGTTTTTTCTGATATGAGCCGTCATTTCAATGAGTAGACAGCGAGCGAAGGGAATCAAACGGACGGACTTTGAAGAAGTAGAGGCCAAGTTGCTGGAAAGGTTCGGGGGAGAAGTAAAACGGATGGATACTGATTTGGTGGTTGCTCCGCAATCCCTTAATCAGATTGTCGAGTTGCTTATGGGGCAGAATCAAAAATCCGCGACCTGCAGCAACTCATGGAACAGCAGCCAAAAAATCAGTTGCCAAATCCCGTAGATCATACCGAAGTACTTGCGGACATGAAAACTGAACTAGAAAAGAGCCAGGAACGAGAAGAACAGCTTTTGGCCATCGTCCAGCAGCTGCAAACCGATCTCGACGAATTGAAAAAAGCCCCGGCAAAATCCAAACGGAAGTTTTGGGGCAAAGACTAGGTTTTGAATGTAACTTATGTGCAGTTAAGTTACATTCAAATGATTACTCAGTAAAAGGAAAGAATAAGAAAGTGAGAGAGGATGGCGACGGTGGGGGGTTGCTTCTTCTTACAACGAGCGCATGGGAGATGACTATTACACCATAGGACTAGGGAAATCAAAGAATATTACTGGATTTTTAGTTCAAATCAAAGCTCGATATTAAACGCTCTTCTCTGAAAAGAAATCATTCTTTCCAGAAACCATTAATTGTTATAAAATTTAAAAATAAGTTATATTGAAAAAGACATAGAGGAGGCTTTACGATGAGGACTATTATCAGAATAATAGGAGCAATTATTTTTATTTATTTATTATACAACCTATTCTTTGTCGCTTCAGAAGAAAGGTCTAATGCTTTAATAATGATTTCCGGAGCCCTAGCTTTTGTTTTGTACTTTATTTCTTTTAAATATTCAAAAGAGCAGCAGAACAGGTGATACCACCTGTTCTGCTGCTCTTTTATCAATAACGTGTAACCGAATGTCTAGGGACTCCCCAACCAGTGTAATTGACCCAATGAGTTCCATCAAAAACTCTTTCATTTACTTGATATGTGTAAGTAAGTGATATTCTGTATCCTGTATAACCTGTCAATGAAGCGTAAGCTCCTGTCAGGAATGAGAGTCCCGAAGCCGCTAAGATATAGGGATGAGATCTCCCGAGTTTTTTGATAGCAGCTTCTTTAATTTTAGCACCACTAACAGCTTGCCCAGCAGCTGGCAAACCCCCCACTGTCATTAGATTACTTGCTGTAACGTAGATGGTTTCTGTCTTTTTAGCTCCTTTGTACGGATACCCATTCCCTCCATCGCCCGGTGTAACAGAATTAATGCCGACTGTTGAAGCAGAAGCAGCACTGACTGTAGCAAACGAGGTAACTATTGCCAATAATAATATTAAAATCTTTTTGTACATTTTCACCCTCCTCCATTTGTTATAATTAAGTTACTATAACTTGTATAACTTGTATAATTTGTAAATATAGTAAATTAAATATTTTTTTAAAATACACATAATTCTTAAAAATATTTTTTTTGGAAATAGTTTGACTTTTAAGAATTTACAAGAAAAGAATGCGAATGTAACTTAAGTATAATTAAGTTACATTCAGAACCTCCATTTCATTGACTTGAACAAAAGACGAAGAGAAATTGAAATCGTTAAAAAAATGATACATTCAAAAGACTATTCGATATGGCTTTAGAGTCGGTGTGTAGTGCATATTTTACATATCAATACCTATCAAGAGAAGGAGTTTCATTTGAAGTCTCTTCTCTTTTTTGTTTACAGAAGTGTACTTTTACGAAAGCTTTGAAGAAAATTGAGAAGTAGGATTCCGCAATTTATTTTCCATCGGATTGGTGGTAATCTTTGTTAATATTATACATAAGGTCATTTCATCTAATTTGTTATGAACCTCAAAAAAATTCATCGAAAGTCGGAGATTTGATTTGATACTAGTAGAATTTGTATTTCATAATATAAATATTAAAGGATTTACGGTCGAAGGACACGCCTTATTCTCAAACTACGGCGAGGATATTGTCTGTGCGAGCATTTCAACTTTAACAATCGGAACTATCAACTCCATTATAAGAATATGCAATAAAGAAGTAGAAATAGAGAAAGAGGATGGTTTAATTAAAATGTATTTACCTGATACACTTGAAACTAGTGTAGAAGCTCAAACACTACTAAAATCAATGTTGTATAATCTACAAGATATTGAAGAGCAATATCCAGAAAATGTTTCTATCAAAAAATCTACTTTTAGTTAAGAAACAATTAGTAGAATTTTATAATAAACTAAAAAAATAAAGGATATAATTTTCGTTAATCGTATAAGATACTGTGGAACGAATCAATTTAATCATTCAGGCGATTCAAGCGCAGCGAAAGGTATTAAACGGAAAGGTTTTCAAGAAGTGAAAATCAAGTTGGTGGAACAGTTCGCGAAAAAATCAAAGCGAGAAGATAAGGATGTAGCGTTTGCATCGTAATCCCTTAGTCAATGTATTGAAACCAACGTACTTGTCTCTACTTTAAGTGATAGTCTTGAAAGGCTTTGGTTTAATAAGGATATAAGTTGTCTTATTTAAGCTTCATATGAAGGATCCATCCGTTTCTAATTTGAGGTTTACATATCATGAGTCTATCGGAAGTAAAAGCGAATGCTTATCTTGGCAAGCGTTCATGGAACATGGAAAACCGCAGACAAGCTAAACTTCCAGACTATGTTTTTAAAAATAAATGCATATAAAAATGGGCTTGGAAATGTATCTCCAAGCCCATTCTATTTTGATGTCCGCTTTTTACTAAAGCACCTTTTTACTTCAACAAGGTAAATAAAATTTATTCACATTCACACCCTATTATTGAGACATCAAAAGAACTTTTTTAAACTAAATAGAATAATTGCATGAATAATATTTGTCCCAGACAATAAAAACAACATAGCTATTTTATAGTCCCCTAAAGAAAAGGGATTCATATATTCATCTGTTAATGTAATAAACAACCAACCAAAAATAATTATCGGATAAGCAAATGCGTATGAAGTATTTAATATCCCTTTACCTCGTTCATCCTTACTTTCCTTTCCAAATTGAAATTTTAAACTATAAAAAACAGATGCCATAAAAATCAAGAAATATACTAAAATACTTGTTTCCATTAAGACAGACATTATAAGTCCTCCTTTATTTTTTCATATTGAAAAACTTCATCAACTCTTACGTTAAATACATTAGCTATATCAAACCCCAAAATTAATGATGGCGTGTAATTTCCTTTTTCTGTGGAAATAATAGTTTGCCTACTAACGCCAACCTTTTCAGCTAATTCCTTTTGCGTCATTTTTTTTTCAGCCCTTAAAATGCGTATGCGATTTGATAAAACCTTATTTTCACTCACTATGTCCTCCTCCTTAGTTAACCTTACTTGACTTATAGTAAAGTAAAGTTAACTATAAGTAAAGTTAACTTTACGTTTTAATATATTTAAAAACCACCGATTTATTGGTGGCTCTATTTAACCTTTTAACATGCTGGTCCGGTTGTTGAGCAAATGTTTCCCGATTTACTACCTGTATTTTATGGATTCCACTCATTTTTTCTCTTAGAATTTACTGAAGCGAAGTTTGAGGAATTCAAGCAACTTATTCATTTATATGCGATACCCTTTTTACTAGAATTTTCTCCTTTCGCAAAGGATATTATTCTGGAGCTAGTAGACCGTTCACTTGAACAGATTCATGCTCAAAACTATGAGGCTGTGTTTTAGCAGGAAAAACTCCAAAAAAGATACCCAGCCGGAAAAAAACAGCGTTGTTAAAGGGCGTTCATCGCGTCGAAGGATTTCGATTGTACAGTGAAGGCTATTATGGGAAGGGATACGAATTGTAAATAAACTACTGGTGGAAGGAGAAGCAAATGCATACTCCAGATTTTTGGGGAACTGAAATGGCAAAGTGAATCGTTGATCGTTGTTAAACCCCATATAGTGGTTGGCAGGCCCCCATATTGATCACGTCAGAAAGTTAAATGAAGTTAATAATGTTAGAGAAAAAGATACATTCAAAAGGGTTTACTCTAAAGTTTCAAACCACAAGCTTAGTTATAATTTTGATTTACATATGAGGAATTATCGGTAGGGAAGAGACTTTATAGAAAGTCTCTTCCTTTTTTCATTCATATAAGTGTACTTTTACGAACGGTTTGAAAAGGGATGCTGCGCAAGAGATCTATTATGCAACGGCACCTATATTTTAGGATTGGTGCTGAAAGTGTTCCGACAGTTCCTTTGTTCGTTCGAGCACCTTGAGTCTGCCAACCAAAATAGAACCAACTAGTCCGATGATAAAGAATATTGTCCATGGCCAAAAGGTCGTCGAAGAATCATTTATAAAATAAGCCCCTGTGTAATTGCCCAACGTAGCACCTAATGCAAACGAAAGCTCAAAGAAACCATAGTATATTCCAGGAGAATTTCCGTTTGTAAACTCCGAAATGGCAATATCGGAAGACGGCAATACAAGCGTTTCCCCGATTGTGAATACGACAATGCACACAAGAAGCCAGTAAGGGGAGCTGCTAAAGCTGATGAAAAGAAATGAACTTGCCATTACAAGCATTCCTACCTTTATCAATCGGAAAGAATGAACGGAGAGAAAAAGTTTCCGGAACAGCAACATAAGCAAAAGACCCGATAAAGCGTTTACGGTAATCGTCAAGGCGACAAGACTTTCACTTTTTGAAATAACGAACATATGTAAGGGGATAGCTACGGTTAATTGCGCAAACATAAACCAGAAGAAAATCATTGAGAAACAGTAATATAAATAAGACTTGTTTGAAAATAACTGGCTAAGATCCGACCGAATCGACCGTTGAATTAGATTAGGCGTGCGTTTTTCCTGGATCATGGACAATTGGATGAAGAAGAGAAAGAAAAAAACCAAGCCGCTGATCAGAAAAGGGTACCGAGGATCGAACAATAAGAGTAATCCGCCAAGCAAGGGACCGACAATTGCCCCGCCATTTAAGGCGAAGTTGAGATAGGTAAAGGCTTCTTTCCGTTTCTTTTCATGTGGTTCTGACGAGAAAAAGGCCAACGCGGAAGGTTCGTAGCAAGCCGTACCTATCCCTACTAAAAGGGCTGCGATAGCTGTCCAGAAAAAGGACGGTGCAAATGCCAACAGGATAAACCCTGTTCCTCTCGTTACTAATCCCACGCCCATCAGTTTCTTATAACCATATTTATCACCTAAGATGCCTGTGAGCAACGGAAGCCCTCTTGAAGATAAAATCATGATAGACAATATTGTCCCGGTCTGAGCTGCCGAGTAATGCAACGTATTGGATAGGTAAACAGCCAAAAATGAAATAACGGCGAATCCGGCCAAATTCATTAAAAAAGCTGATAATAATAAAATGGATAACGAAGTTCTCATTAGGTGCACGCCCCTCTTGTAACCATCTAAAATTTTAGAAGGTTACTTAATTATTGTCATCATATGCTATACTGGAAAGAAAAGCAACCAGTAAAATGAATAGGTGGTTACAATATGGAGACAGCTGAACGCGTGGTGTCCTTCTTAAATACATGGGAAATACCGAATAAAGAACGAACGCCAAAGGAGCATTTAGAGAAAACCACAGATCTCGCCCACTTTATGAACGCAGTTTATCCGGATCGACAAAGCGACGATTTATTGGAAGAGATTCTAAATTTCCGAACGGGACTCAGAAGCGCAATCGAAGTAAGTAAAAAGGAGGAAATCAATACCTGGATAAGCGAAAGGGACCTTGATTTCACCATCAAAGAAAATGGGGAGGGGGCGGCTGCTGAAGTAAGGTTTTACTCCAAAACCGATAGCTTAATCAATCAGGTGCTAGTTGATGTTTTACAACTGATTCAAGCCAAATCATTCCATAGGATCAAGATTTGTCCGGACTGTAAATGGGCATTTTTTGACCAGTCAAAAAGCGCGACCAAAAAATGGTGCAGCATGAATGCGAAGAGTCCACACGGAAGAGCGTGCGGAACGATTTCAAAAGTGAAGAAGTACAGGGAGAAAAAAAAGGAAGAATTATAGCAGGCATTGAATCTTCTAGATGCATATCTGAACAGATCGAAGCAAAATCTGAGCAACTTGTTAGTTAGTTGCTCAGTTTTTCTTTTTTGTTCGCAGAAGTGTACTTTTACGAACGGTTTTTTTTCTATCGTAATGTTTTACAGGAATCAAAAACAGCTTTATGTCATTGAGTGATATGCTTGAGGTAAATAAGGGAGAAACCTTCCAGTTCTTAATGAATCGCTTGTAATTAGATCAAAGAAATTTAAATAGATCAATCAAAGGATTTATAATGTTAGCAAGAACAATCAAAAAAATGCCTATTGTATGCGATATGATGATTTTGAGGTGAACAGAATGCAGTATAGTGAAGTTACACAGAAAACCATTTCCTATATTGAAGGTAACTTGACGGAAGAAATTCAACTCAATACGTTCCCGGCTGTGATTGGTTATTCAAAGTTCCATTTACTTCGTATTTTTAAGGAAGAGACGGGTAAGTCGATTGGTGAATACATTCGTCTGCGTCGATTGACGATGGCTGCAATACTTCTATTACATAGCGACGAAACGATATTGACGATTGCTTTTCTATTTCATTTTCAATCCCAGGAGGCATTTACCAGATCTTTTAAGGAAGTATACGCCGTACCGCCGGGAAAATACCGAAAACTGATGAAGATTGTAAAAATGAGTGAGGAGGAGAAAAAGATGAATACAAGTGAACAGATTAAAGGTTGGAGTTTAAGTGGGTCTAATCCGGAATTATATGGACTAGTTCCAGATTCAACTGTCTGCCATACAGGAACACAATCAGGATTGCTATATGCAAAGGGAGATGCAAATGAACAGCAATTCGCTACAATGATGCAAGGATTCCAAGCCCATGAGTATAAAGGGGAGCGATTGAAGCTGTCATGCTTCCTAAAAACAGAAGATGCGAGTAAATGCGGAGCTTGGCTTCGGATTGATAATGGTAATGGTGACACAGTCCAGTTCGATAATATGGATAATCGATCCATTCAAGGGACGACAGACTGGAACCATTACTCACTGGTTTTAGATGTACCAGAAGATAGTGCTTCTATCCATTTCGGTGTCCTACTGATCGGGAAGGGGAAAGTTTGGGCGGATGGCTTCCGTTTTGAAGTCGTGACGGACAAAGTTCCTACAACGAACATGCTTTCAGAGGAAAATCTTCCGGCACAGCCGACCAATTTAGATTTCAGTAGTAACTGATGTTTCTACTTATTGAAATTATTTTTGGGTCCCTTTTGGAGTTATATTCTTCACTAAATTTGGGGTCGAAAGATTCAGACGTAAAAAGAAAGAAAAAAATAAGGAAATAGCAGCCCTAAGTTTTGAGTAGTTGCGAAAACATTAAACGATTGTTGTAACTCATATAAATTTGGATGAAAGTGTACGAGAGATAAATTTAAAGGAGGGGTCTTTGTAGGAATTTTTAAAAAATGAACTTAACTTGATTTTGAAGAAGTTACAGCCCAGATATTGTATATAGATTTTCCTGATTAATATTTTCGCCATTTGGTTTACATATCATGAGTTTATCGGAAGCACTTAATTTAATGCATGAACAGTAATGTAGGTATCTTCTATCTTTCACAAAGATAGAAGATACCTACATTTTTAATACTTAGGCTTAATCCATAGCGTCGAGTAATCGGCATAGCCGTAATTCTTTGTTCTGATTCCCATCAGTTCAGGTGGATAAGCAATTTTACGTTGGTTGAAATATAAAGGAATCAGCCAGGAATTCGAAATGACTTCTCTTTCAATCTCTAAATGCAGTGGAAGCCAACTTTCTACAGGTGTCTCAGCGTATGATGATAAAACTTCTGTAACTATTTCATTTTTCTCCATAAGGTCTGAAATCTGTGAATACCCTGCTTTAAAATATTGATAAAAAGAAAGATTTTGGTCAAGAGAGAAGTGTTCTCGACTGATGAATAAATCAGCCTCCAACTCTCTGGTCTTTACACTTACATACTTCTCATGCTCCATCATTATTAAATCTACTGACACCCCGCCAGCTTCTAGTATTTCTTTTAGCCGTTCTGCCAAGCCTAACGTGAAGCGGCTTGTTGCCAAAATCAAGTGTTGATTAAGGGGAGGGAGTGTTGCTTTTTTCACTTTATAGGAAATACTTTCATTCAGTAAAAACCCTCGGTTATTCTCTGTGGAATTTTTTACAATGTCTAGCAATGAATCAATCCCATTTCTCACAAGATAATGGATATATTCTCGCACCTCTTTTTCTTGGATATCAGAATCCCGAAAAAGATTGAAGACTAATGCCCCAAATCCAGATTCACTTGTTATTTTTTGTGGATCACTCACCAGTTCACTTGTATTGGTCCGATAAATTAGTTCTGTGTCGGAATTTACTTTAAGAAAATCGATGGTATCTATAGAAGGACGTTCTCGGTAGTAATCTTCATGAGCCTTTATCCTGGTTAATTTTTTCTCCGAAACTTCTACATAAAATGGACCTGTTCCTATTGTGTTGTCATTTTTCACTTTGTAAATGCTCGCTTGAGTAATACTCAATAGATGCAATAAGTATGAACAAGGAGCATTTAACTCGATTTCTACAACCAATGGATGAGGAGCTAGAACTGAAATAACTTGTGAAGCCATGCCTTGATAGTGTGGATGGTTAAAAAAGGGTGTTAGACAATCCATGACATCAGTACTGTTCAATGTGGATCCATCATGAAATTTTACGTGATTCTTTAAAAATAGAAGGATTTTCCGATTTGAAATTTCCCAAGATTGAACCAGTTCACCTCGAACTTTGCCTTCTTCAGTTACGGTGAAAAGTCGGTTGTATAAATTATCACAAATGTGAACGCTGTTTAAATCGATCGCTTGCAATGGGTGAAAGGTTAAAAAAGGATATTTCATTGGAAAAATAAAGCGATGATTAGAGACAGTCTGATCCCCTAATCTTCTTGAAAATTGTTTCTCTAATCTTTTTCTTGCGGATTCTGACCATTCCCAATCCAGGTATTCAACCATATCTTGTAATGGATTGTCCAAAAACATGGGAATGAGGGTATCCACAAATACTTCTTCTACATTTTCTAACCACTTTATTCTGGTTTTCCTACCTCGTCCTATTCCTGGTTGATAGCTTAACCATTTCTCATCATCCCACCGTTCCAGCCATCGTTTGGTTTGCCTCTTAGACAAGTTAAGGATTTGAGCGATTTCTACTTGTTTAACTTCTCCATCTGGCAAGGCTTGCCATACCTTTAATAAAAGTTGATTCATTTTTCACCTCAAAAGGTGACACTTCTGTTCAGAAGTGTCAGTTTTTATTAAGTCTTGTCATCCTTATAATGAGTATAGCAATTAAATAGAATCGATAGGCGAAATTAATCATGAATATAATTGAAGGGATTTGTTTATGAAAACAATCAAACGAGTACTAATCAAATTAAGTGGTGGTGCATTAGCTAGTAAAGAGGGGGGAAGTTTTGATCACCAGAAACTGGAGCATATAGCCGATGAAATTCTTTCAATAACGAGTATGGAGATTGAAGTGGCACTTGTGATAGGTGGCGGTAATATTTTCCGCGGGGGTTTAGCGGAAAAATGGAACATTGACCGAGTAGAGGCCGATAACATCGGGACATTAGGGACAATCATGAACAGCTTAATGCTGCGAGGAGTCTTGAAAAGTAAAACAGATAAGGAAATCAGGGTCATGACGTCCATACCGGTTCCATCTGTTGCTGAACCATATATTCAGTTGCGAGCGAAACGGCATTTGGAGAAAGGATCTATCGTTATTTTTGGTGGAGGGAATGGGCAGCCGTTCGTAACGACTGATTATCCAAGTGTACAGCGGGCGATTGAGACGGATTGTGATGCTATCTTTGTCGCAAAGCAAGGGGTGGATGGCGTGTTTGATTATGACCCGAATCAGCATGCTAATGCGAAAATGTACCGCACTTTGAACTATGACGATATCTTAAAAGAAAACATCAAAGTCATGGATCAGTCTGCACTTCTCCTGGCAAAAGAATTCGATATAGCAGTCAATATCTTTAACTTTGATAAACAAGGAGAAATGAAGAGAATCGTTGAAGGCAAACAGGTCGGGACTGTAGTTTCAAAAGATTCTACTGAATTTTATGTAACAAGCTAAACAGTTCCTTATTCAAAGGTTAGTTTCCGAAGAATCAATAGAAATTCAGTTATGAAAAAGTCTAGTTAACATATGATATGTTATCGGAAGCAGCAATAATACAGAATGAAAAACAAAGCTGAGCACTCTATATCTAAAAGCTTCGGTTTAATTGACTCACAACAATCAAAATTAAGAAGAACCAGAAAAGCCCAGTCCGACTGAAGCAAAGCGGACTGGGCTTTCTGTGGAATTTTGGCAGTAACTTGAAAACTTCATCACATGGGCTCTGGGTGGGCACCACTTTCGTTATCTTCATTGATCATGTCGAGATCTCTGCGGACAACCAACACATCACAAGGGCTGTTGCTTACAATATGTTGAGATACGCTGCCCATGAGGAATTTTTGAAAAGCATTCAGACCTTGGGCGCCACAAATGATCAAGTCGGTATCCAGCTTTTTGGCATAGTCATGGGCGATGACCTTTTTAGGCAAACCGGGAACGACAAATACATTTACCTCCGAGGGGCCGCCTGTTTGCGCTTCCTCTTTGTATTTTTCAAGAATCTTTTTCCCATCCGCAAAAATTGCATCATCATCAGCCGGTACGCGTTTGGTCATGGCTGTATAGGAACGGGTATCCACTACATGGATTAAATTCAGCGCGGCTTTATTTCGTTTGGCGATTTCAATCGATTTTTTAAATGCCCACTGCGCTTCTTTTGAACCGTCAATCGCCACCAGAATCTGTTTGTATTCCAAAGTCATTCTTATTCCTCCTCAGATTTTAATCGTATATTAAAGAAGTACTTCTGCAAAACAGTAGAAATACCTTTTTTATATCTGAATATTCAAATAATTTATTTTAGGAGGAAATATTTGCCGATGATTTCGTTTGTTAAAATGATTCGATAAGAATCATATTTTGATCTTACAGGCTTCTTTTTCATATATCGCTGTCGGAAGGGCAGTTCCTCTCAGGCGGGCGATTTCTGCCTGTACCCGCATAATGAGGAAACAGGTATCCCGATGATCAATTCTCTGTGAGGACAGAAAGTTCGATTGAACAAGCAGAAACACTCTAATTATCATTCATTAAGAAAAACGAAAATCTTTTATTCTGTTCCATACTCACTTTTAATCTCACCGACCAGCTCTTCAATCAGGTCCTCCAGCGTTATCAGACCCGATGTGCCGCCAAACTCATCCAGAACGATTGCCAAGTGGATATTCATATCTTGCATTTCCAGAAAGATTTTATCTATCTTTTCCTTCTCAAAAACAAAATGCGGTTTCCGGATGATGTCATGGATATTGAAGTTTTCTGGTTTTTCATCTTCCCTGTAACGGAACAAATCCTTTATATTCAAAGTGCCGATAATATGATCTGCATCCTCTTTATAGATAGGGAATTTCGAGAAAGGATGCTCTTTTACAATTCGGATGATCTCTTCCGGACTCTGGGCAGTGGAAATGGCAACCATATCCGTGCGGTGGACCATAATTTCTTTTGCATATTTATCATTGAACTCAAAAACTTTCGTAATGATGAATTGCTCCATTTTTTTGATGGTGCCTTTTTCTTTCCCAAGATCCAGTATCAACCGGATTTCTTCTTCGGCTTCGTCAGGGTCTTCTTTATTTGGATCGATCCCGAAGATGCGGATAACGGCATTGGTGGATACGGATAATAGTTTGACAAGAGGGCTCGTGATCTTTGCCAGAAAACGCAACGGCTGAATCATCATCATGGAAATCGCTTCCGCTTTTTGCAGCGCGAGTCGCTTAGGAACGAGTTCACCGAAAACAAGTGTGAAGTACGAAAGGATAATAGTGACCACCACAAGGGAAGTTACGTGGACTACATCTGCTGAAATCGGTATCGCTGTTTGTTGCACATAAAGAGAGAGTTCATCGGCAAAACTGTCTGCAGCAAAAGCGCTGGCCAGGAATCCGGCAAAGGTGATGCCGATTTGAATGGTCGCTAAAAACTGGCTGGGTTCCGATAGCATCTCGCTGATCAGCCGGGCTTTTTTATGGCCTTCGTCGGCCATTCTATTTATCTTGCGGTCATTTAAGGAAATCAAAGCAATTTCAGACGCAGCAAAAAGAGCATTGAGCAAAATTAAGAATAGCAATATCCCGAGTTCTAATCCCATCATCCATACACCTCAATTTTTTATTCGCGGCGGACTATCGAAGAAGGGTGGAGAGTGTAAAAGTTTCAAGCTGCGGGTATACGGCGCGGAGCTGTCGATTTGTACCAGTGATAACACAGTAAGAAAATCAGAAATGCATCGATCACATCACCGCCGTAATACATCAGCATGCTGCCCGTTTCACCTTCAGCTCGCGAAACACCTTCCGGAGGATTCACGTAAAGCATCTTCGCCAGGATCTTGTGCGCCGCCAAAGCAAGTATCAGCACAACGGAACGATATAAATAGCTGTGGCGATGCGGGGTCACATCGAAGTAAACAATGGAAATCGTAAATAGATAGCCGGCCAGGAAGATGTGCAGGTGAATCAATGCATAAAGAAGAGGTGACTCGTGCATCAAATGAAATAGATCCGTCATATAAAGTACGTACAATCCGCCGATATTGAGCGTGGCTGCTGTTGTCGGATTGCTCAAAAAACGGAGAGGCCAGCTTTTCAGCAAAGCAGTCATCTTTCTGGCAGCAGATATGCTCACTGTCCTCAACAATAATGTCATCGGACATGAAATAGCGATCAGGAGTGGCGCGAGCATGCCGAGAAGAAGGTGGATCGCCATGTGCATCCGGAAATCCACATGGGCCTGTTCCGCCAGCGGACCAGTAATGGCTGCTGCTGCGCTGATTGCGCCGAGGCACCAAAATACGATTCGGTACAGCGGCCAATCGCTGTATTTTTGATTGCTTCGGAAAACAGCAGCGATATAGGGAGCAACGGCCAGAAATACCACGAACAGAAAAAACGGCAGGAATTCGCCTGCATTCTGTACAGAGGGATGCTCATGCATGGCTGTTGCCCGCTTTCTTTTGCTTACGGGTCTGCGACAAGATGAACAGACCAATCAATATAAGAATCACAGCGCCGATGTTCCAAGCCAAATCGTAAGGCAGCAGATCGACGCCGTATCTGATCTGGTGAAGATTTAATACTTTATGGTTAATTAACCCGTCAAAAAGCTGGAACATGCCGGCTCCCAAAAAGACAGCACCAATCCATCTTTTTGGCCAGAACGCATTTCTCCTGCGAAGGTCGGCAACCAGGAAAAGTGAGAATATCGCTGCAAACCAGGCGAAGGAATTCAATAAGCCATCGGAGAAAATTCCGATGCTGGTTGTCGACAGATCATAAAAATGATGCCATTGCAATAATTGGTGAAACACCACTTCATCAATAAAAGCCATCAAGCCGATACCGAATAAAATTCCAGTCCAAAAATTCCGCCGGCTGTATAAAACCTGGTTGCCCGTATTCCCGAAGGATGACGAGCTTGGGGGATTCATCGTCATCGAATTCTCCTTTCTCGCAATAGGGATTCCTCTTTGATGGAATATTTAACTACCTATACCCGATTTGCACCAGTCCAAGCCATCATTGAAGAGTATCGACTCAAATAAAAATGGAGAAAAGAAGCTCGGGCAAGAGCAACTTTTCTCCATTTTAAATTTCTTGGATATCTTATTCGAAAATATAGGACAAGGCTTTGATCGCCTGGTCGCACGTTTCCACCGTCGCATTCGCTTTAGCGGACAGTTCTTTCAGCGGATGATGCAGCTTTTCCGGACGGATGATGATGACCGGTTTGCCGACTGCAAGTGCCGCACTGGCATCCATCGCTGTATTCCACTGCTTGTATTGTTCGCCGAATAAGGCGATGACCAGATCGGCCTTATGCATCAGCACACTCGTCCGTAAATTATTGAAGCTTGAAGCGGCGGCGTCCTTGTATACCGCACCCGGCTGTTCGCCGAGAATCTCTTCGCCGATACTGTCTGAACGGTCATGATTTTCCATCGGTCCGACAAAATCGACCGGCAAATCAAGTGCCAGGGATTTCTTTTTAATTTCGTCGCGCCACGTACTGTGAATTTCTCCTGCAAGATAAACGGTCAGTCTCATGATTCACCCTCCAAAACCCATTTCTTCCAGTGTATCATATTTTGAAAAAAGGTTTGGAATCAGACAATCATGCGCTCTTTTTTGATGACGGGATAGGCTGAAAGCACATTCTCCATTTTGAATGTCCGCTTTTCCTTCCGCAAAAAACAATATGCCTGAAACGACTCGCCGCTCACTTTCAAAATCTTCACCCGGCGTTTGCTGATGCTTCCATCATTCGCCATATACATCATATCGACAAGCTGCTGATGCTTAAAAGCTTTCAGGATCTGTGCTTTCATGTCTATTCCCTCCCTAGGTCTTATAATGGTTTTAAAATCTACTTTCACACAACGCTTCGGCGCTTTGGACAGTGCAAAGATTATGCTCCTGCGCACTGCTCGTCGCAAAGGAGGCGCCGCAAATTCATGGCGCACCTTGCCTCCCGCAATAAGCCGAGAAAATCACTCGTCTTATTGCTTCGCCCCGTCCTTGAGCCGCGCCATCGCTGGGTGATTAACTTTGGTGGATCGACTTTCTAAGATATGGAGCAAAACAGCGAAGACGCCCAGGGGAGCAAGCGAAGTGCTGAGATCCACTCGGACGAAGTGAAACGAGACCGAGTTAGCTCAGCGCGAGCCCCCAGGCAAGCGAAGCTGTTTTGCGGAATATCGAGTAAGGAAATAATAACAAATAGAACGTTTGTTCTTATTATAAATCAAATTACCCTCTAAAACAACTGAATAGAATCGTGTATAATGGAACGAACATATATTCTTTTTGAAACAGGGAGAGGAGCAAAACCATGAAAATTTTTCACACAGCCGACTGGCATTTAGGGAAGCTCATCCAGGGGATTTACATGACAGAAGAACAGCGTTACGCACTGCAGCAATTTATAGATGCCATCAAAACGGAAAAGCCGGATGCGGTGATTATCGCCGGTGATCTTTACGACCGCGCAGTGCCGCCGACAGACGCTGTCAATTTGCTCGATGAATTGCTGGCTAAGATCGTCCTTGAACTCGAGACGCCGGTACTCGCAGTTGCCGGTAACCACGACAGTCCGGGACGCCTGAATTTCGGCAGCCGCCTAATGAAGGACAAGGGAATCCACATCGCGGGCCACGTCCGGAAAGATCCGCAGCCGGTCGTGCTCGCGGATGAACACGGCGAAGTTCATTTCCACCTCGTGCCTTATACCGATCCGTCAATGGTGCGCTATATTTTCGATGACCCGGCAATCCGCACACATGACGATGCATTAGGAGCGATTACCGATGGCATCAAAGCGAAGTGGGATCCGGCAGCGCGCCATGTGTTCGTTGGCCATGCGTTTGTTACTTCATACGGCGAACAGGAAGAAAACACGAGCGACTCGGAGCGTCCGCTGGCGATTGGCGGAGCGGAACATGTCAGCGCCGCACATTTGGAAGATTTTCATTACTCGGCACTCGGGCATTTGCACAAAGCCCATTTTGTGCGGAATGAAACAATCCGTTATGCGGGATCGCCGCTGAAATATTCGATTTCAGAAGAGAATCATCAAAAAGGATATCTTGTGATTGATTTGGATAGTGCTGGAGAAGTGACAGTTGAAAAAAGGTTATTGGAACCGCGCCGCAATATGCGCAGAGTCGAAGGGACGATTGACGACATTCTCCGTCATGAAATCAGCGAGGACTTTGTGTTCGTGACCTTGCTTGACGATGCACCCGTGCTGTTTCCGATGGAGAAAGTCCGTTCCGTCTACCCGAACGCGATGCATGTCGAACGGAAGAATTTCATTCGTGAAAAGACTGATGGCAACGGGCAGTCACGACGTAAAATGGATTCACTTTCTTTATTCCATGCGTTTTATGAAGAAGTGAAGGGCGAAGGAGCGACGGAGGAAACGGCGGCGATTTTCGAAGAAGTGCTGCAGGAGTTCCTGCAGGAAGAGCCTGCTGAGAAGGAAGAGGTGAAAGCATGAGACCTTTAAAACTGAAGCTAACGGCATTCGGACCTTATAAAGAAACGGAAGAAATCGATTTTAATGATCTGCGGGAAAATCGGCTGTTCGTGATTTCGGGCAGCACGGGTTCCGGCAAGACGACGATTTTTGACGGCATTTCGTTTGCACTGTACGGTGCGGCAAGCGGTTCGGACCGCAGTGAAACCCGTAACCTGCGCAGTGATTTTGCGGATGATGCCGTTCATACCTGTGTCGAAATGGAATTTGAGATACATAATCAGATGTACCGGATTCTTCGTCAGATGTCCCACATCAAAAAAGGCAATAAAAGCCCTACAGGAGAACGCTATGAATTTTTCGAAATCCATGAAGACGGCGAAAAGCCGTGTGTCGAACGGCAGATCGTCTCGGAAATCAATCAGCGCGTCGAAGAAATTCTGGGGCTGACACAAAATCAGTTCAGCCAGATTGTTATGCTGCCGCAAGGGGAATTCCGGAAGTTACTGACGTCTGAAACAGATAATAAGGAAGAGATCTTGCGCCGCATCTTCAAAACCGAGCCGTATAAAATGATCAGTGAACGGCTGAAGCAAAAGCGCGACGCGGCAAAAGATGCTTACGGGTTGGAAGAGCAGGTGCTGAACAGCCGCATCCAGGACATCGCCGCGTTACCTGAGCGGGAATCGGAATTATTCGAAGTGCTGGGCAGAGAACAGCGCAATATTCATCAGATCCTGGCGGCACTCCAACTGGAAACGGCATTTTATAAAGAAAAAATTGACGATGACCATATCCGCTACGATGCTTTCTATAATAAGCATAATAAAAAATGGGAAGGCTACCACGAAGCGAAAAAGTGGAACGGCCGTTTTGATGAGAAGTTGGAAAAAGAACAGCGTTACAACGCTGTGACGGAACAGCTGCCGGCCATCGCTGAAAAAGAAAAAGCAGTGCAACAGGCCGAGCGGGCAGGATTTATTGCCAATATCGAGAAGCTTTTCCGGGAACTTCAGGCAAATGAAACCGAAAAACACAAATTACTCCAACTGGCGACAGAAGAAGAACAGCTGGCCGAACGGGCGAAGCAGCAGGCTGAAGAGAAATTTTTGGAACAACAAGCGCGCAGTGGCGAGCGGTCGGCTGCCCAGGATCACGTGATTCGCCTGCAGCATTTATTGCCGCAGGTGCAGGAATTGGCTGCGAAAGAAAAAGAATTGGCCGTTTTAAACAGATCGGCCCAGGAAGCGGACCAGCGTTTTCAAGCGAAAGAAAAGGAACTGGCTGCCCAAAAAGCAGCAAAACAGACAGTTGCCCAAGAAGTGGCTGGTCTGGAACAACAGACGGAAAGCTTTGACAATAAACCCGAAGAACTGCGGGTGGCAGAGAACCGTTTGCGTGTTGCCGGAGATTTGGTGGCCATGCAACTGGAAATGGACAGCCAGAAAAATGAGGCAGCACAGAAAGAAACGGCCTATGCAAATGCATTGGCTGTGTATAAAGAGATCGAAGAGGGCTGGTTTGCTAACCAGGCGCATCTGTTGGCTGAGCAATTGAGCGACGGCGAAGCTTGCCCGGTATGCGGCAGCCATGAACATCCGCTGAAACAGCAGGGGGCGGCGGAGCCGGCTGTTTCCAAAGAGCAGCTCGACCAGGAGAAATCACGTCTGGACACGCTTGACGTCCATTACCGCAATGCGGCCGCCCGCCTTGTTTCGCTGGAAGATCAATGGAAACGAAAACAGGCAGAAGCGGCAGAACAGGGAGTTGCAGAAGGCGATGCCGAGAAAGAAGTTGCTGTCCTGGAGAAGCTGAAAACACAGCTGAAAGAAGACGTCCAGACTTTGCAGAGCTGGAAAGCGCAACTTCGCAAAGCCAAAGTGAAGCTTACGGATTTGGTGAAGAAAACGGAAGAATCAGAGCAAAGCCGTGCGCTCCTGCTGACCGAAATGACTGACAGGAAATCCGCTTTCGAGTCGGCGCAGGCGGTGCTGGCCGAAAAACTGGAGTCGATTCCGGAAGAGCTGCGAGTGCTTGCTGTTTTGGAGCAAGAGATTCGGCAGGCCATCACCAAAAGAGATGGTTTGGAAAGAGCATGGGCCTTAGCGCAGGAGCAATTCCAGGAAGCGAAAGAACGTTTGGCGTCAGCGGCTATGGCCTTGCAGCATTCCAAAACGGCTGCAGATGAAGTGACCGTCAAACGCCAAAAAGCGGAGTTGGAATTCCGGGAAGCACTGGAGAAATCAGAATTCGAAACCGAAGACGCTTATCAACGGGCCAAAATGCGCGACTCCGAATTAGAAGAACTGAAACAGCAAATCACGCGTTTCAACCAGGACCGCCACACGCTCAAACAGCAGATCAGCGAATTGGCTGAACTTCTTGCCGGCCGAAAAAACGAAGATCTGTCCCTGGTGGAAACGGAACTGGAACAATTGAAGACGGATTACGAACAGGCGCTGTCGCAATGGAACCATTCGAAGGAATGCTTTGCAAAAGGCGAAGCATTGATTGTCCAGATTAAAGAGGCTGTGGAAGGCGCGGCCGAAGCAGAAGCACAATTAAACCGTGTGGCGGATCTCCACGACATGATCCGCGGGCAGAACAGCCTGAAAATTTCCTTTGAACGTTACCTGCAGATCGAATATCTCGAACAGATTATCCAAGCAGCCAATGAGCGGCTGAGGAATCTGTCGAACGGCCAATTCTATTTGATACGCAGCGACCGTCAGGAAGCGAGAGGCAAACAAAGCGGCCTCGGCCTTGACGTCTATGATTCTTATACGGGACAGACCCGCGACGTCAAAACTTTGTCGGGTGGCGAAAAATTTAATGCCTCGCTATGCCTGGCACTCGGCATGGCGGACGTCATCCAGAGTTTCCAGGGCAATGTTTCGATCGACACGATGTTCATCGATGAAGGGTTCGGCTCACTCGATGAAGAATCCTTGAACAAATCGATTGAAACGCTGATCGATCTTCAACGGTCTGGCCGCATGATCGGCGTCATCTCGCATGTGCAGGAACTGAAGGCAGCCATACCGGCGATTCTGGAAGTCAGAAAATCGAAGGAAGGTTTCAGCAAAACCAGCTTCCATATAAAATAAGAAAACGTAAAAACCATGACGAAACGTGAATTTGAGTAGTACAGAAAATAAATTCGGGTATACCATATATAAAACAATCCAATATTTTCGCTGACACTTGTTTGATTGAAAGGAGTTCTGGCTATGAATAAATTCAGTTACAGATCCAGATTGCTGTATTTCGGCATGATCGCTTTTTTCAGTCTCGCATTCTTTCTGCTGCAACTCTACTCAATCCTGAATAATGGCGCGGGCACCAGCTCTTATGTCCTGCTGTTTCTCTGGGGATTGATGGTGGCATTCGGTCTGGGGGGCATTTTTTACACGGTGAGAAAAAACAAACAGGAACGCGGACAATAGTCTGCGTTTTTTTATTGTCCAGACTCCAGCGGCCCATCTCTTCGGGTCATAAGCCAGCTCAGCTTTGCGGCAAAGGACGCCGCGCCGCTGATCCGTCTTATGCCTTTCAGAGCTGAACGGGCGCTGTCGCTTTTCTATTGTCCAGACTCCAGCGGCCCATCTCTNCGCTTTTCTATTGTCCAGACTCCAGCGGCCCATCTCTCGCTATCGCTATTCTTTATTGCCAGAAAAGAGTGAATTTCGCGGGAAGTTTGCAAATACGGGACGAGGCAATATATATGATAAGGTGATTGGTAACAGACAAAACGGGAGTGAAGAGCATGACAAAGAAATTGAATCCTGAAGAGCTTATAGGGTTAATCGACAAAGGCGCGGATATCATCATTCCGATTGCCAATGGTGAACCGGTCAAATTGCTGGATATATTGGAAGAAGGAGCGGATCAGTTGCAGGACGTTAAAATTCATCAGATGCTGGCTCTGCGCGAACGCAGCTATATCAAAGGCGAACTGGAACAATTAAAGCACGTTTCATATTTTCTGAGTGGCGCGACGCGAAAAGTCTACCAACAGGCGAAGATGGAATTGGTGCCGAATAATTTCCATGAAATTCCTCGCATGTTGAAAAAGACGACAAAAATGTCGATGATTATGACAGTGGCTTCTCCGATGGATGAGCACGGTTATTTCACGTTCGGCACCCAGGCTGATTATGTGGCTGAGTTTGTCGGGGAAGTTCCCTTTATTCTCGAAGTGAATGAAAATATGCCGAGAACATACGGCCATAACCACATTCACATCAGCCAAATTGCTGGCTTCGTGGAGCATCACGCACCGTTGTCCGAAGAAAAAGGTGGAGAAATCAGCGACAAAGATTTATTGATCGCTTCTTCGATTATTGAAGACATCAAGGATGGCGACACGCTGCAGATTGGCATCGGCTCGGTGCCCAACGCAGTCATCAGCATGTTGAAAGACCATCGCCACCTCGGCATCCACACAGAAATGCTGCCGGACGGCGTGGTGGATCTGATTAAAGCCGGAGCGGTCGACGGCACCCGAAAATACACGAACCGGGGCAAAGTGATTGCAACTTTCGCCTATGGATCCAAAAAGCTCTATGATTTTCTCGACAATAACCCGGTCGTAGAATTCCTGCCGGTCAGTACAGTCAATGACCCGCGGGAAATCGCAAAGGAGAAAAACATCGTTTCGATCAATGCAACGACGGAAGTGGATCTTTTCGGCCAATGCGCATCTGAAACTGTTGGCGGAAAATACTATTCGTCGAGCGGCGGACAAGTCGATTTTTCCAGAGGCGTCCGTTTTGCCGAAAATGGAAAAGGCTATATCTGCATGCCATCTACTGCCAAAGGTGACACCCTGTCCCGCATCAAGCTGAATCTGGCACCGGGATCGGTCGTCACTACAGGCAAAAATGACGTCGACAATATCGTTACGGAATATGGCATGGCCAGGTTGCACGGTGTCTCCATATCTGAACGGGCGAAGCGCCTGATCAGCATCGCCCATCCGAAATTCCGTGAAGAATTGATGTTTGATGCGAAGAAGAACGGGATTATCATTTAACGCAACAGCATAGAACTTGACCCAACCGGAGATAGAATTGCTTATCTTCGGTTTTTTGTCGGGGAATTTGTTGCGGATAGTATATTTCGTTTGCGGATAGTATTTTGGCTGTTCCGGATAGTATTTGGATGATTCCGGACAGTATTTCCACCACAACGGACAGTATATCCAAAAAAATGGAAATTCCAGCATCTTAAAAGCCTTCGCAACGACTATTTCGATCAAATTCCCCCACAACAGCGGATGGTTTTCGCAAGGCGAAAACCATCCCGGGAACATTCGCATGAGCGAATGTTCTTTCATCAATTGATCTGCCGAATCTTTACTTTCCAAGGCAAGATCCATATACTTACTTAGGTAAGTAATTTGGAGGAGCGTTTTGCATGAAGATTTTATTGTTTCATGAAATTCATCAGAAATCCCGTTTGGCTGTCAAAGAAGCCAATGAAGTTCTGAAGGAATTTGAATTATACAGCTCACAATGGTCAATTTTGTTTTGCCTGAAACAATTCGGGCCTATGACGCAAAAAGAGATTTGGCAATATCTGAACGTGGAGGCGCCAACAGTGACAAGAACTTTGGCAAAACTGGAAGAAAGCGGCTGGGCCGGGAGAAAAGAAGGTCCGGATAAGCGCCAGCGCATCGTCTGTTTGACGCCAAAGGCAGAATCGAAAGTTGCGGAAATCGAAGAACGGATCATTGAGCGCGAAAATGCGATGCTGTCGGATTTGACCAAAGAAGAGCAGGAACAATTGAAGGGATTGCTTAGAAAGATCAAATCACCGTCCCGCGATGAAAAGGATGTAATGAATGGTTGAGAAAAGCCCTATTTGGACAAAAAGTTTCATCAATATATCCATCAGCACATTTTTTATTTTCACCGTATTTTATGCGTTGCTGACATATATTCCGCTCCATGTAATGGAAGATTTGAACGGTACCGTGACCGAAGGGGGGCTGGCAACTTCCGTATTCCTGGTGAGTGCCATCATTATGCGTTTTGCTGCCGGCATGATCCTTGATAAATTCGGCAATAAACAGGTGCTTGTCTTTTCTGTGCTGATGTTTACGTTCAGCACTATCCTCTACATTTTCGTAGGAAGCCTGACGATGCTGTTGCTGCTGCGTTTTTTCCACGGAATCTGGTTCAGTCTGGTCACTACAGTAGCGGGAGCAATTGCCGCTGACATCATTCCACCGGCGCGGCGCGGGGAAGGAATGGGGTATTATGCGATTGCGATGAACCTGGCCGTCGTTGCCGGTCCATTCATCGCTCTTACTATGCAGCCGCTTGCAGCTTCACAAACGATTTTCATCGTTTTCAGTGTAATCATGGTAATCGGTTTTATCTGCGTGCTATTCGTCCAGGTGGAACAGTTTCCAAAGGAAGCAGCGGTCCGCCGAAAACTCTCCATCAGCAATTTTTTGGAAACGAAAAGCATGCCTATTGCCAGTGTCGGCTTTTTGATTTCGTTCGCTTATGCGAGCATCATCACATTTATCTCCGTCTATGCCGAATCACTCGGCCTGTTGCAGACAGCCAGCTTTTTCTTTGTGGTCTATGCCGTAGCGATGCTTCTGGTCCGGCCATTTACAGGAAGAATCTTCGATGGAAAGGGACCGGATTATGTCATCATTCCTTCGATGATTATTTTCGCTCTCGGCTTATTGCTGCTCAGTTTCACAGGGTCATCATGGATGCTTCTGCTTTCAGGGGCGCTGATCGGCTTGGGCTATGGCACTTTGCTGCCGAGCTTTCAGACATTGGCGATTCAGGCTGCGGAAAAGCACAGGAGCGGTTACGCGACCGGTACGTTTTTCGCGTTTTATGACAGCGGCATTGCCATCGGCGCGGCTTCACTTGGTGTGATGGCCGGATTCCTTGGTTATTCAGGACTGTATATGTTCCTTGCGGTTTTTATTCTGCTGACTGGAATTTATTATAAATGGATCACTTCCAGAACAATCGATACTGGTAAAGGCTGAACCGGGAAAAGATTTATTTAATGGGGAATATGCATTATACTTGTTAGATAGAATGCAATCAAAAGGAGCTTTCATTTTCATGGGACAAAAAAGTACCGAACTATACAATTATTTAATGGAAAATAAAGAGATGATGACAGAAGAGTGGCTGGCCAGCCGGGAAAAGAAAGACGGCTCCATGTACTCCAGCAATGTGTCACCCCAAATTGCAGAGCAGTTGAAGCACCAGAATACTGCATTTATAGAAGCTGTGACTTCAGTATTTATCAGCGAAGAAGAAGAAGAGTTTCTTGGAGCGCTGGAAAACTGGGTTGAAACGATTGCGACTGCACGGGCCCGACAGGCGGTGCCGTTGCATGAAGTGATTTCACAGATTCGTGTGTTCCGTGGGATCTACTGGGGCTATGTGCGTAAATATTTCCTCAAGGAAAATGATGCGAACAGCGAGGATGCCCTGAATTGGGCTGAAGTGTTGAATAACTCATTCGATTACATTATCGAACGGTTTGCTCTCCGTCATTACGAAGCTGACCAGCGAATGATTGAAAACCAGAAGCAGATGATTTATGAACTCAGCAGTCCTGTCATACCGATAAAAAAAGGGGTGGGCATCCTCCCTTTGGTCGGGGACATCGACACGCACCGCGCCAAAATCATTTTGGAAACAGCCCTTGAAGAAAGCACCAACCAGCAACTGCATACACTTTATATTGACTTATCCGCAGTGGCCATCATCGATACGATGGTGGCACAGCAGATTTTTCAGGTAATGTCGTCTTTGAAAATCATCGGCGTCAAGTCGGTGCTGTCCGGCATCCGACCGGAAATCGCCCAAACGGCCATCACGCTCGGCATCGATTTCAAAGACATCAAAGTTCATGCCAACCTCATGCGCGCCTTGGAAACGCTGGCGTAAATAAAGAAAAAAGCCAGCCGCTATATAAAAATAGCCGCTGGTTTTTTCGTGTTTTACTGTAATAGGGAGCTTCACAGTACATAAATATAGACCGCGAGAAAATGGCACAGACTGCCGAGCAGGATGAATATGTGAAAAATCTCATGGAAGCCGGCATATTTGAAAGACAGGAAATTCGGCTTGAGGCCATAAATGATGCCGCCAACAGTATACATGATGCCTCCACCGACCAGCAGCGACAAGCCGACTGCCGCAAGATTTTCAGCGAGCGGCACGACGGCGAACACGATAATCCACCCCATGATGATGTAGATGGCCGTGGAAAGCCAGCGCGGTGAATGGAACCAGACCATTTTAAAGAGGATGCCGCTGATTCCGAGAGCTGCCACCAGGATGAACACTGTCCAGCCAAGTGTACCGTCGAGTGCAATCAGGCAAAACGGGGCATAAGAGCCGGCAATCAGCAGAAAAATCATCGAATGATCCAGTTTTCTGAGGAATGCGATGGTTTCGGGTTTTCCTTTTACAGAATGGTAGACGGTTGAAGCAGTATATAAACTGATCAAGCTGGCGCCGAAAATGATGACGGACAATATATGAAGCGTCGATAATCCTTCAGAGCTCGCTTTGAGGACCATTGCGAAAAGAGCGGCGATGGATAGAACGGCTCCAATCAAGTGGGATATAGCATTAAAGGGTTCTCTGAAGTATAAATTCATTTTAATATCTCCTCTGTGTTATGTAGTTATTGAAACTACTTAATATAATATAGATAGTTATTCACCTAGTCAAGCTTGGTTAATTTGTGATCATGGTATAAAATTAAAACAATAGTTTTAATGAGGAGGGGTTCCCACATGACGCGTGCCCAAAAGATTATCGACAGGATGGCTTTGGAAAAGCAGATTTCGGTTGAAGAGATTCCGAAAATTGATTTGTATGTCGATCAGGTCATTCAATTATTCGATACAGGATTTTCAGAGATGAAGAGAAATCCCGATGAAAAGATTCTGACCAAAACAATGATCAATAATTACGCAAAAGGGAAATTGTTCTATCCGGTCAGCAATAAGAAATATTCCCGCAATCATGTCATGTTAATCAGCCTGATCTATCAGATGAAAAGTTCCTTGTCGATCAATGATGTAAAAAGGGTGCTGGCCGGCATCAATGACAAGGCGGCGCAAAAAGAACTGGATCTCAGCAGCTTTTATGAAAGCTATTTGGAAGTCCAGCGATATAACGGCGAACTCTTTAAAGAGAACCTGGAGCAGCAAGTGAATAAAGTGCAAGCCGATTCAACGGCGTTCGGAGATGACCGGGAAGAAATTGAAAAAGTGCTGCTTATCGCATCACTTGTCCATATGAGCAATCTATACCGGCGGGCGGCAGAATTGCTGGTCGATGAAATGGCGGGAGGGAAAGAGAGCTGATGGTAAAAGTGTTGATAGACGCAGATGGCTGTCCGGTAGTGGACCAGACAATCGCTGCAGCCCGCAAGTTTCAATTGGAAGTGGTACTGTTATGCGACACGTCCCACGAAATGTACCGCGAAGGCGCGGAAACCGTCACTGTTTCCAAAGGACCGGATGCTGTCGATTTTGTGCTGGTCAACCGTGTGAAAAAAGGAGACATTGTCGTTACGCAGGATTACGGATTGGCCGCGATGGTGCTGGCTAAGCAGGGCTATCCAATTGACCAGAACGGCCGGTTATATTCAGCAGAAAATATTGATCAGCTGCTGCACGGCCGGCATATCGCAAAAAAAATCCGGCAGGGCGGCGGCAGGATGAAAGGTCCGAAAAAGCGCAAGCCGGAGGACAATGAAAAATTCACGGCGAATCTGCTGGAACTGATTGAAAAAATAATTGGAAATTAAACGATGGAGATGGCCGGAAAAAGGCTGTTCCATCGTTTTTCATTTTCAGCTGAGGAGTAAACTTCTTTCAAAGGGGAATAATGGTAAAAACATGCTTTTTATTTGAAAGGGGATTGGCATGGATAAAATTTTAATCGTTGTGACGAATAACTCGAGGCTTGGGGAAAAAGGCAAGAAGACAGGGCTGTGGCTCAGGGAACTTACGGATTTTTACCATGAAGTAAAAGACCGGTACGCGGTGGATATTGTCAGTACTGCACCAGACAGAGTGCCAATCGATCCGAGGAGCCTGATTGCGGCTGTCACGCATAAGCAGACACGGGAATATTATATGGATGATGACTTTATGGTACAGCTGAAAAAGCCATTGGTCCCTGAACAAGTGAACGCTGAAGACTATGCCGCGATTTACTTTACAGGCGGGCACGGGACGATGATGGATTTTCCGGATAATGAGGAACTGCAGAAATTGACGCGGGATATTTATGAACAGGGCGGCTACGTCTCAGCTGTCTGCCACGGACCGAGCGGCTTACAGAATGTGCGGCTGTCAAACAGCAGGCTGTTGATTTCCGGACATGTCATAACCGGATTTTCGGATATGGAAGAGAAATCGCTGGGAATGTTCAGGCATATTCCGTTTTCACTTGAACAAGTATTGAAAGAACGCGGCGGACTTTATAAAAAAGCTTCTGTGCCTATGGCTCCCTGCACGGTCGTCTCCGGACGGCTGGTGACCGGACAGAATCCGGCGTCTGCTTCCGGCGTTGCAAAAAAATTGCTGGCACAGCTAGAAACGATCCGGCAAGTTTGAACCGAAGTGAAAAGGTATTTTACATTCTTACTTAATTTGATGTGCAAACTGACAGAAATCGTTTATAACAACTCAGAAAGCCTTCCTGCATGAAAAGGATGGCTTTTTAAAGGCTCAGACCAGGGAAAGGAGTTAATGCAATGTCCGTTATCCGAAAAGTCGTTACAGAAAATGCACCTTACCATGTGGATCAGAATGAAATTGTACAAGTCGTCAGGAATTTATTCGGCGACCATTTTGATGATATTGAACGGCTGTTGAGGGTCTTCGGCAATGGACAGATTGAAGGCCGGTATTTCGCAGCACCGCTCGAATGGTTTGAAGAAGAACGGGGATTGGAAGAAAAAAATAAGTTGTATATAGAACAAGCCGTCAGCATGGGCAGCCGTGCAGTTGACCGTTGCCTGAAGGAGACGGCAACGCATAAAGATGAAGTGGATGCGTTCATCTTTGTATCAAGTTCCGGCATGTCAACGCCGACGATAGACGCGCGGATCATGAATGAATTGAGAATGCCGCCGCATATCAAACGGCTGCCGATCTGGGGTCTTGGTTGTGCAGGCGGAGCTGCGGGTCTCAGCCGCGCTCACGATTATTGCAAAGCTTATCCGGAGGCAAAGGTACTGGTACTGTGTCTGGAATTATGCAGCCTGACTTTTCAGCGCTCAGATATTTCCAAAAGTAACTTGATCGGTACTTCTCTGTTCTCGGATGGCTCGGCATGTGCACTTGTTACCGGGGAAGATGCTGATGGAGATGATACAGGTTTTTTTGTTCATGAAACTCAATCGACCTTAATGGCTGATTCGGAAGACGTAATGGGATGGGATGTTAAGGATGAAGGGCTGCATGTTATTTTTTCGCGTGACATCCCTCGAATAATTGAAAGTTGGCTGAAGCCGAATCTTGATCAATTTCTAAGGAAATTGGATAAAAAAACCGAGGACATTAAGCACTTCATTGCTCATCCAGGAGGAAAAAAAGTGCTGGCTGCTTATGAAAAATCATTGGCCATGGGAAGCGAAGAGACAGAAATTCCGAGGAATGTATTAAGGGATTTCGGTAATATGTCTTCTCCGACAGTGCTGTATGTATTGAAAGAGTTCATGGAACAACAGCCAAACGAAGGTGAGCAAGGATTATTGACTGCTCTTGGCCCCGGATTCAGTTCAGAGATGCTGTGGCTGGAATGGAGGGAGAAGAGCGGATGAGGTTATTCTTTTACCTTCTTTTCCTCTTTGTCATCCTGCAGAGGCTGGCGGAAATGGCATATGCCAAAAGAAACGAAAAACTCATGCGAAAAGCAGGAGCCGTCGAATCAGGAGCCGGACATTATAAATGGATTGTTCTTCTTCACATCATGTTCTTTGTTGCACTGCTTGCCGAGGTGCTGTATTTTGATATCGGCGGAAGCAGCGTATGGTGGATATTCTTAGTAATTTTTGTAGTGGCACAGATTTTACGTGTCTGGGCATTGGCTTCGCTCGGTCGATTTTGGAACACCAAAATATTAGTGCTGCCCGGAGCTGACAAGGTAGAAAAAGGGCCTTACCGCTGGCTGCCTCATCCGAATTATATGGTGGTGGCACTTGAAATCGCTTCTCTGCCCATGATTTTCGGTGCCTGGCGAACGGCATTGGTATTTACGGTAGCAAACGCATTATTGCTGCTGTTTGTCCGTATTCCGGCAGAAGAAAATGCGCTTCGTGAAATGAAGGGATGAGTGTCGGTACGAAAAATCTTAATTATTTCTAGTTAAAAAGTTATTTTAAGGGTATACAAAACTATATGACGTTAAATTAGTTTCTATTTTGGAGGGATTCGATGAAGAAATCATCAATGATTACAGTATGGAGCAGTGCTTTTGCGGCGGTTGCCGGAATATTTGTCTATAAAGCCTACCAGGAAAAAGCGAAAAAAGAAGCTTTGGCGAAAGACGTGGATATGCATAACAGCAAAGAAATAGACCAGCGTGAAAGTGTCGAAGCGGATGTAGATTCTGCAGAAAAAGGGTTGACTCAACTGGATTCAGCATACCGCGATGAATGGCAGGCCAATGCATTCCCCCAAACGCACAGAGATCTGGACGAATTGGATAAAGATAAATAAGGAACAAATTCTTGGAGCGGAAGTTGAGAGAAGTCTTGCTTTCGCTCTTTTTGCCGGACTTATTTAATGAGAGGAGAGACACCGTTTGTGGATCAGAAAGCCATTTTTTGAATATGCTACAGCTGCAATATTGATTTTGATCATCGTATTTTTTCTGGGGAAAATCGATTATGCATTGTGGCCGTTCAAAGTCATTATTACTACATTATTTGCACCCATTTTAATAGGCGGGCTGTTTTATTACTTGCTGCGTCCGTTTGTACAGTTGTTGAGCCGGTATGTGCCAAAACTGGCAGGAATCACCATTGTCTTTACCGTAATCGCAATCATTCTATCATCCGCTTTTTATTTCTTCGGGCCGACGGTTCAAACGCAGGTGGAAAGTTTTCTTGAATTGGCACCGGAAAAAGTGGAGGAAGTAACGGAAGAATCCGAAAGCGCTATGGCCAGTTTTGAATTTATGGGAATTGAGGGCTGGGAAATCCGTTCCCGTGTTGTATCTTATTTCCAATCCGCTTCGGACGGCCTGATCGATAATATTGCCAGCATACTTTCTGCATTGATGAATATCGCAGTCGTCATCATCGTTGTGCCATTCATCCTTTTCTTCTTATTGAAAGATGACGAAAAGTTAATCCCGCATATTACCAAATACCTTCCGGAAGAGCATAAACCGGAAGGCCGGAAATTACTGAAGGATTTGGATACGACATTGGCGTCTTATATCATCGGCCAGGCATTGGTGGCAATGACAGTGGGGATACTGATGTACCTCGGCTATCTAATCATCGGATTGGATTACGCGTTCACCCTCGCAATTTTCGCGATGTTTCTGATCATTATTCCGTTTTTGGGACCGATCATCGGGGTTATCCCTGCGATATTCGTGGCTCTGGTGAGCGGAGAACCCTTTATGGCGATAAAGGTGATTATCGTTTTGGTGGTTGTCCAGCAATTGGAGGGCAATCTGGTAACGCCGAATATTATGGGAAATCGGCTCAATATTCATCCTTTGACCATTATCCTGTTATTGATGATTGCGGCTGCGCTCTATGGCTTTATTGGATTGCTGATCGCAATTCCACTGTATGCCGTTTTAAAAACATTGATCCATAATTTCAGGCTTTTCATCAGGTTGCGGAAGAAGCGGGAAACTGCAGAAAATACCGAATGAAATTGGAAGAAATAAGATTATCTTATTAAGCTTTAGAATATTGTGATATATTAGACAAGTAATCAATTTATCTCAAGGGGGAATAACAATGAAAAAGTTCAGTTTTATTCTAATGCTTTTAGCATTGATGCTTTTCATCGCAGCATGTGGATCCGATGATGAGGGTTCTACAGGCGGAGACAGTGGAGAAAGCAGTGAAGGGGAAACTTATACAGTAGGAATCGACACGACATATCCTCCCTTCGAATTTGAAGAAGACGGCGAATATACAGGAATCGATATTGACCTGATCAATGCAATTGCTGACAATCAAGGTTTTGATATTGAATTCAGCGCAATGGACTTTGGTGGAATCATCCCGGCTATGCAAGCGGGCCAATTGGATGTCGCCATTGCAGGCATGAGTATTACAGAAGATCGTAAAGAAATTGTTGATTTCTCAGATCCATATTTTGAAGCAGGTATTTCACTTGTAGTCAATGAGGATAATAATGACATCACATCATTGGAAGACCTGGAAGGCAAGACTGTGGTAGTAAAAAGCGGGACGACGGGAGCCGATTTTGCCCGTGAAAATCAGGAAGAGTATGGATTTGAAATCACGCAGCTTGACGACAGTCCGGCAATGTTCCAGGAAGTATCAAATGGCAATGCAGACGTGCTGTTTGAAGATTATCCGGTTATCGCTTATGCAATTGCAGAAAGTGACCTGGATTTAAAAGTAGTCGGCGATCGTTTAACCGGTGATGAGTATGGAATTGCTGTATTGAAAGGCGAGAATGCTGATTTGCTTGACCAAATCAACGCTGGACTTCAGGAATTGCGCGACAGCGGGGAATACGACGAAATTTTGAACAAGTACATCGCAGAATAAAAATTTTGATGCAGCGCGCGTATGCGCGCTGTATTTTTCATTAAAGGAGACGTGAGGATGGAGAACATTAGAAACGCCTTGCCGTATTTAATGGAGGGCTTGCAAGTCACGCTTTACATATTTGTCATTGCAATTATACTGGGCTTTCTTATTGGTTTAGTTGTTGCATTGTTCCGGCTTTCACCTTTTAAAGTATTAAATTGGATTGCCAAAATTTTTGTCGATGCTATCAGGGGAACCCCGTTCATCGTGCAATTGTTCTTTATTTATTTCGGGTTGAATTCATTGGAATATTTTTCGATGAGCAATACAACGGCCGGGATTGTTACAGTAGCGATTAATGCAGGGGCTTATTTCTCTGAGATTATCCGTGCGGGAATTCAATCGATCGATAAAGGGCAGACGGAAGCTGCGCGTTCGCTCGGTCTGAAATCCAGCCAAAACATGCGCTATATCATTTTGCCGCAGGCTTTCCGCAGAATGCTCCCGACCATCACCAACCAGGCGATTATCTCCCTGAAGGATACATCGCTCCTATCGGTCATTGGAGTTGCGGATTTGACACAGGAAGGGAAGATCCAGGCAAGCCAAACATTTGACGCCTTCAATATTTATTTGATTCTTGGCGTTATTTATTTCATCGTCATCTACTTGCTGTCGATGCTGGCTAGCTTTATAGAAAGGAAGTTTGTACTTCGATGACTATGATCAGAGTTGAAAACTTAAAGAAATCTTTCGGTGACCTGGAAGTTTTAAAAGATATGAGTACTGTAGTCGAAGAAAAAGAAGTGATTTGTGTAATCGGACCTTCCGGCTCAGGCAAAAGTACATTTCTGCGCTGCCTTAACCGTCTGGAAGAAATTACAGGCGGCCATGTTTATATCGAAGGAACTGACATTACTGATCCAAAGAATGATATCAATAAAATCCGTCAGGAAGTCGGCATGGTATTCCAGCAATTCAACTTATTTCCGCATAAGACCGTCATGCAGAATGTGACGCTGGCGCCGATGAAGCTGAAAAATTTAGACAAGGCTGCTGCTGAGAAAAAAGCGTATGAATTACTCGACAAGGTAGGATTGCGCGAGAAGGCGCAGGCGTATCCGGGCGAACTTTCCGGGGGGCAGAAACAGCGTGTAGCGATTGCGCGTGCGCTTGCCATGGACCCGAAAATCATGCTGTTCGACGAACCGACTTCAGCTCTGGACCCGGAAATGGTAGGGGATGTGCTGGATGTTATGAAACAACTGGCCCGTGAAGGCATGACGATGGTCGTTGTCACACATGAAATGGGCTTTGCCGCTGAAATGGGTGACCGCGTCCTATTCATCGACGGTGGTTATATTGTTGAAGAGAACGTTCCAAAAGAACTGTTCGGCAACCCACAGCACGAGCGGACAAAAGCTTTCTTGAGTAAAGTTCTTTAACTACACAAAAAAGGCCATCTTGGTAAATCCAAGATGGCCTTGAGCTTGTTGAGAAAGTAAAAATGAAAGCCGATATTCCGCAAAACAGCTTCGCTTGCCTGGGGGGCTCGCGCTGAGCTAACTCGAGGCTTCGCTCGAGTGGATCTCAGCACTTCACTTGGTCCCCTGGGCGTCTGCGCTGTTTTGCTCCATATCTCACCTCTTTTTCTATGAAGGAATAGACGTTTAAGTGTGTTGTATGTGAGAAGGTGAACACTTGCATTATCAACACAGAACAGAATGAAGCGTCAGGCGGCGACTCCATCGGGAACCAGAGCTAGTCCTGAGACCCCGCAGGGAAGGTTTGACCGAACACCATTCGGTCGAACCTTTGCGACGAAGCGTGGAACGCTGCAGGAGCATCGGTTTTTCGAAGCGAGCGAGGAGGCTCAGGCAGCTCCCCGAGGAAAGCGTCCGCCTAGAGCGAAATGATTGGAGAAGTTATCGGTTTCTCGACAGCCAAAAAGCCATCTTGGTAAATCCAAGATGGCTTTTGCTTTTAAATTTTTATTCTTCGTCAAAAACGTGGACTTTAGTCATTTTGTCGCCGTTTTTCATTGCTTTCGCTGTTTCAAGACCTGAAGTTACCTGGCCGAAAACTGTATGCACGCCGTCAAGATGCGGTTGCGGTGCATGGACGATAAAGAATTGGCTTGAGCCAGTATCTTTTCCTGCATGTGCCATTGAAAGACTTCCAGCCTGGTGTTTATGCGGGTTGCCTTCAGTTTCACACTTGATCGTTTTGCCGCTGCCGCCAGCACCAGTGCCTGTTGGATCGCCGCCTTGGCTGACGAAACCTGGAATGACACGGTGGAAAGTTACATCGTTATAGAAACCGGAGTTTGCCAGTTCCTCAAAGTTTGCTGCTGTGTTCGGTGCTTCATTCGGGAAAAGTTCGAACTCGATAATGTCGCCGTTTTCCATGTGGATGTGGCCTTTTTTTGCCATATTAAAACATCTCCTTTTCGGTTTGTTCATTTTCAAGTATAGCGATTATAAGTGGCTGTGTATAATGATTTGCCGGTTTACAACGCTTTCAGCAATCCGCCGTCGATGACGAGTGATTGGCCGGTCATATAAGAGTTGGCAGAAGATGCAAGGAAAACAACAATTTTCGCAAATTCTTCCGGGTGCCCCATGTGCCCTCTTGGGATCTGTTTTTCCGTATTTTCAAGCACTTGTTTAACTGTCACATTCTGCTTATCAGCGGCAATCTGGTTGAGTTCGGCAACACGGTCCGTCGCAATTTTACCGGGACCAATTGTGTTGACCATGATATTATCGCCAGCGACTTCGCGTGCAAGAGTCTTCGCAAATCCGACCATACCCGCACGGAACGTGTTGGAAAGGATGAGCCCGTCGAGCACTTCTTTAACAGATGAAGAAGAAATATTGATGATACGTCCGAATTGCTGTTCCTTCATATAAGGAAGAACTGCGCGCGAAGAACGGATGTAACTAAGCAGATTCTGGTCAAAAGCTTTATACCAGTCTTCATCCGTGACCCCGTCAAAACCACCGGCTTTCGGTCCACCTGTGTTATTGATCAACACATCAACACGGCCTGCCTCATCCTTTACAAAGGCAAAGAAATCCGTAATATCCTGTTCGCTCGTCATATCACATGATTTGTAATATACCTGGTCATTCTTTGATTCCTTTTTGATTTCTTCCGCCGTCTGTCTCAGTTTTTCTTCGCTGCGGCTGGAAATGAAGACAATCGCTCCTTCTCTTGCAAATTCCATAGCTGTCGCTTTTCCAAGACCTTTACTTGAAGCCATGACGGCTACCACTTTTCCTCTTAAGCCTAATTCCATCCAAATTCACCCTTTCCATTGTATCTACAACATTCAGTTTACCGAAAGGCAGTGCATTTTGCAGTTTATGGGTTTCGGAATTCTGAATATTCTTCTATTTAGTGATTGTTAATTCAATAAATGATCAATTTCAGTCAATAGTCCAATAGCGTGAAATAGGATAAAATATGATAGGATATAAATATTGATACTAATGGGAGTGTTTTAAATGGAAGAACGCGAAATCTTTGATATTACAATTATCGGCGGCGGGCCAACAGGCTTGTTTGCTTCCTTTTACGGCGGAATGCGGAAAATGAAAGTTAAAATTTTGGACAGCCTGCCTCAGCTTGGCGGACAGTTGACAGAGCTTTATCCTGATAAATATATTTACGATGTCGGCGGTTTCCCGAAAGTGCTGGCAAAAGATCTCGTAGACAATTTGACGGTACAAGCCAATTACGGTGATCCGACAATTTGCCTGGAAGAGACAGTTTCAGCGGCGGAGCGTCATGGCGATCATTTTGTCATCCGCACTGATAAAGGGGAACATTATTCAAAAACGATTCTATTGACTGCGGGAGTCGGAGCTTTTCAGCCACGGAAACTGGCGGTTCAAGGCACAGAAGAGTTTGAAGGGAAATCACTTCATTACGGCGTAAAAGATCTTACAATGTTCAGCGGCAAGAAAGTTGTTGTTCTTGGCGGAGGCGATTCTGCAGTAGACTGGGCAATGATGCTGGAAAATGTAGCCGATCATGTAACATTGAGCCACCGCCGCGAAAAAATGACGGCACACGAAGCCAATGTTGATACGATGATGGCTTCAACTGTTGCTGTCAAGAAGCCATTCGGCGTCCAGGAATTGGTTGGAGAAAACGGTCAAATCCGTGAATTGGTGCTGATCGATAAGGAAGGCAACGAAGAAAGACTTGAAGCTGACCACGTTGTCGTCAATTACGGAAATATTACATCGCTCGGACCCTTGAAAGAATGGGGTCTTGAGATGGAAAAGAATTCCGTTGTCGTCAACTCCAAAATGGAAACAAGCATCGAGGGCATCTATGCCGCAGGCGATGTTGCGACGTACGAAGGAAAAGTGAAATTGATCGCTGTCGGCTTCGGTGAAGCGCCGACTGCCATCAATAACGCAAAAGCCTATCTCGATCCGAAATCAAAAATCCAACCGCTTCACAGCACAAGCGTATTCAAATAGAAAAAAGCATTTCCGCTAGCCACGCGGAAATGCTTTTTTTATCTGCTTCTTTTCGGCTTCTTGACATTCGGATCCAGCGATGCGGCTTTGAAAAATGAGACGCCCATCATCAGGACGATAACTGAGAAGGGCAGAGCGGCGATGATCAGGATGTTCTGCAGCCCTTGTGTGCCCCCAGTATAAACGACAATGGCAGCAACTGCCGACTGGATCAGTCCCCACGTGATCTTCACAAGGTTTGGTGGATTGATCATTCCGCCGGTTGTCTGCATCCCGAGCACAAATGTTGCCGAGTCCGCAGAAGTGATAAAGAATATTGCCACAACAAACAATGTCATTATCGACATTAAAATGCCGAGTGGATAATTCTGCAGGACGCCGAACGTGGCGGTTTCCAGGCTGTAGTCAGAAATTTGAGCGATGCCGTTCTGTTCCAGGTTGAGTGCTGAAGCACCGAAGACGGCAAAGAAGATAAAGCAGACGATCGACGGGACAAAGAGGACGCCTAAAATAAATTCTTTGACTGTACGGCCCCGCGAGATGCGGGCGATGAAAATTCCGACGAACGGCGCCCAGGAAATCCACCAGGCCCAGTAGAAAATGGTCCAGCCATTAACCCAGCTGCGTCGATCCGTATTCAATGGTTCCAGATGGAAGCTCATCATGAAGAAATTGGATAAGTAACCTCCGAGACTGTTTGTGAATGTATTCAGGATATAAATTGTCGGTCCGACGATCAATAACAGGATTACCAGTGCAAACGGAAGTACCATATTGATATTGCTCAGATATTTGATTCCTTTGCCGATTCCGGACCAGGCGGAAACGATGAATAGGACAGTTGCCACTGCAAGAATCAGCAACTGGAATGGAAACGTATTCGGAGTGCCGAGGAGAAAGTGCATTCCTTCATTAATCTGGGCGGATCCAAAACCTAAAGTTGAAGCCACCCCTACAATTGTTGCGAAGACGGCCAGGACATCAATCAGTTTGCCGATTGGCCCGGCCATTCTTTCTTTCCAAAACAACGGCACCAATGTTGCACTGATTAAACCCGGTGCATCGTTGTGAAATTTGGAATAAGCCAATGCGAGAGCCACGATTCCATAAACTGCCCAGGCATGCAGCCCCCAGTGGAAAAACGAAAACTGCATAGCTTCTGTGATGGCCTGGTTTGTTCCTGTTTCCGCCCGTGGAGCGCTGATGAAAGCGTGGGAAATCGGTTCGGCTGTCGTCCAGAAAACCAAGCCCATTCCCATCCCGGCGCTGAACAGCATGGCGAACCAGGAAAGCAGGGAAAATTCCGGTTTATCCTGGGCTTTCCCCAAGTTAATGGTAGAAAAGCGAGAAAAGATAAGATAAATGGAAAATGCCAGAATAATAAAAACGGTAGTCAGGTAATACCAGCCGAAAACTTTTGAAATCCAGGCAGTGAGCCCGCCAGTCAGCTCCTGGAAATCCACCGGCGCCAGAACTCCCCACATGACCAGCCCCAAACAGGCTCCAAGTGAAATCCAGAACACGGATGTAACATTCTTCAAAATGACTCATCCTTTTTGAAAGCTTGAATAATGAAGCAGAAGTGAGTCTTGCCGGTCGTATAAAACTTCTTCCTTCAATTGATAGTTTTTATTATTACAGAATGATCGGGCGAAGAAAATATGTATTTTCACTTTGTGCTATATCTTGTTTTAGCCTATTTTCAGTTTTGATAAACACAGATGTTGATATATCAGGGTTTAGCATGATTGAAATTCCTTTGAATTCATAATAAATAGTTATATTACAATCTGTAATATAATGCACTTTTACGTAACGTAATTGTTAAATTTAATCTGTCGTTTTGTCATTGTCCTGAAATGTTGCGGTGTTATAGTTTGACTTGTGTTAGTGAAAAGGAGGAATTTCATTTTATGAAAAAGCAAATCGTTACACTAACGGCAATCGCAGCTCTTAGTGTAGGCGCGGCGGCAACTGCAAGCGCCGATTCATCGTATACAGTCAAATCAGGTGATACTTTGTGGGGAATCTCACAAGCAAAAAATGTGTCAGTAAGTGATTTGAAAGGTTGGAATGACCTTTCATCAGATCTTATCTTCCCGAAACAGGAACTTAGCGTAGGAGAAGCGAAAAAAGAAGAAGCAGCAGCCGAGAAGTCAACATATACAGTTAAAAGCGGTGACACTTTATACCGCATCGCATCAAACAGCGGAATCTCTCTTGACCAGCTTATGAGCTGGAACGGAATCACAGGCCACTTGATCTATCCTGGTGACAAATTGGTAGTCAGCGGAGGAACAGCAATTTCAGTTCCAAAAGCACCGGCACAATCTACAACACCAGCTTCAGCACCAGCACCGGCTCAGTCAACGGCACCGGCACAATCTTCTGCACCGGCTCCATCATCACAATCCGGTAAAGAAATGACGGTATCAGCAACGGCTTATACAGCTTATTGCACCGGCTGTTCAGGTGTCACTAGAACAGGCATCGACTTGCGTTCTAACCCGAACCAAAAAGTTATCGCTGTAGACCCTACAGTAATTCCACTTGGCTCTAAAGTATGGGTTGAAGGCTACGGAACAGCAATCGCTGGAGACACTGGCGGAGCTATCAAAGGCAACAAAATTGATGTGTTCATCCCATCAAGAGATGCAGCTTTGCAATGGGGCCGCAAAAACGTAACAATCAAAATTCTTGAATAGAATAAACTAGCTACAAAGCCGAGGTGACCATCCCCTCGGCCTTTTTTTATGTGGAAATTTCGAAAGGTGAACAAAGTATAGTTTATATTTATGAGAAAATTCCGAAAATCTGTGGAAATCGGCTGCTGACTTCTATACACTGAAATAGAACCGTGATACAAAGCAATGGATGCTAAAAACGAGAAAAAATATGGACCGGAGGAGGACACAGCATGCCGATGAACATACAAGTGATTGAAGACTTGAACAAAGTTGATGTTTCGAAATTAGTGGATGAAAGCGAAGCGGAGGGATACCGTTTTTTGAGACGGCTGGTGAACCAGTATGAAGATGGTACAAATACATTCAATAAAGCTGGGGAAGTGTTGTATGGTGTATGGGATCATACTGGGGAATTGGTGGCAATCGGAGGATTGAACAGAGATCCTTACTCCGACAAAAGCGGTGTCGGCCGTCTCCGCAGATTTTACATTTCTGAGCATGTCCGCAGGCAAGGGATCGGCACAAAATTATTGAAAGAGATTGTGAATTACGGCAAAGGCCATTTCAGTGAACTGGTCGTTCGGACCGATTCATCTTCAGCAGACGCCTTTTACCGGGCGAACGGTTTTACCGGTGACCTTGGTATGCCGGAAGCAACTCATCATATTACACTTAACAATGAGTATTCCAAAGAAGCAAAATAATACCCGGCCGCCGAGAAATTGTCGGCGGTTTTTTTCTGTAGAAATATTTTGGGGGCAATCCCCGAAATGCGGTAATATATGGTATCTTGAAAAAAGATGAACATGTAATTTAATTAGAAAAACCGTAAATCTGTAACGGCAATGAATAATTTCCATAGAAAAAATAAGTTGGGAGTGATTTGATGGAAATGGAAAATTGGAAAGGCGCAGCAGGCATCTGCATCAACGACGCGAACGAAGTCCTGTTGGTTTTGCAGGGACCGCCTGGTGAAGAGAAGAAATGGGGGGTACCATCAGGGCCGCCGGAAGAGGATGAAACACTTGAACAAAGCTGCATTCGAGAATTTTCTGAGGTGACAGGTTTGGAAGTGCGAATTCTCAGGAGCTTGGGAGTGAAGGAAGACAGCTTCGACAATGCGGATGTATCAGTGGAATTACACTATTTCCTGGTGGAAATTGTCGGAGGACAGCTCACAGCGTGGGAGGAAGATCCCTGGATCCGGGAAATTGTCTGGCAGCCGATTGGGAATCTCGAAACATTGGATTTGGCTGATCCCGAAGAAGCGGAACTGATCAGGTCACTGCTCGAAAATTAGAGACGGAACATGGGGGATGGGAAATATGGATAGGGCTGGCAGAGTGATGCTGAATATTTTTTATTTAGTGTTATTTTTTGTATTTGGAGCACCGTTTCTGTTTATTGTTCTGCTGAATGGAGATTTTCATTTAATCGGCCCGATTGCTTCTGTGATTTTTGCAGTGTGGCTGCTGTATTTATTTTCGGCCATCGATTTATACAAGAAGCCTAAGGGAAAAAGGATTGCCGCTGGTGTTATTGTGCTTTGTTTAATGATCGGTGCTTCATTTTCCATCCCGCACTATTACAAGCAAAGCTTCGCGCAGGTCGACGGGGAAGTGGAACTTTATGAATATGAAGCATTTACGGGCAGTGACAAGCTCGCGCGACTGGATGCACCGGCGAGTTTTAAAATAGAAAGGGATTTGCCTAAGCTGGACGGCGCTACAGCGCTCTATCCGCTGTATGCTGCTTTCACCGAAGCGGTTTACCCGAAAGGAAGTTACCCTGTATACGATCCCGGCTTCAGCAAAGTCGTGTCGACGACAACACGGGAAGCTTATGACCGGCTCCTGGAAGGGGAGACCGACATCATCTTTGTGGCCGGCCCGTCAATCGGCCATCAGAAAATGGCTGAAGCCAAAGGGATTGAACTCCAAATGACGCCGATCGGCCGGGAAGCTTTCGTCTTTTTCGTCAACTCCCGAAATCCGGTGGACGGCTTGAGCAGTGACGAAATAAGAAGCATCTATTCGGGGGAAGTTACAAACTGGAAAGATGTCGGTGGCAGCAATAATTCAATTCGCGCATTCCAGCGGCCAGTGGACAGCGGCAGCCAGACACAATTCATCAAGTTTATGGAAGATACGCCGATTGAAGAGCCTGAAATCGAAGAAATGGCTTCCGGGATGGGCGGCATCATCAGTGAAGTGGCAAGCTACAGAAATTATAAAAATGCCATCGGCTATACATTCCGTTTTTTCTCAGTGGAAATGATCCGGAATGATGAGATCAAACTATTGGCAATTGACGGAGTCGAACCGGCGATTGAAACGATCCGTTTCGGCGAATACCCTCTGGCTGCGGAATTTTATGCCGTAACCGCAGGGTCTGAAAATCCGAATGTCCAGCCTTTCATTGACTGGATTTTGTCTGAAGAAGGCCAGAAATTAATAGAGGAAACCGGTTTTGTTTCCGTCGAGTGAAGGATTAGAATTTGGCGGAGCGGGTATTTTATGGAGTAATAAACCCTTAGAGGAGGGGAAGGCATGAAAAAGGATAAAGAAAATCACGAAGGTGAAGAATTGATTCCTGAAGTCGAGCCCCGACGCAATGCGCCAAACGATAAAGAAATGGACCCTATGCCGAATCGCGATTTGGAGTATGAAGAAAACTCCAACGAAAAATACAGAGACCAAAATTAACAGCTAAGAGGAAGCAAGTCTTTGCGGGCTTGCTTTTTTTATTGCTGGCGGAGGGAATTCACTGGTGACGGAATAATTATCGCTGAGCTCTTTAATGTGTCATAATGAAGCAAGTTTAATAATTTGAAATTGAAGGAGCAAAAAGAAACATGGCTGCTATTGGTTCTATACCAACTACGATCTCATTACTCAACGCGCTTGATCATATAGGAGAAACTATCATGATTGCTGATACGTCCTATAACATTACCTGGATGAACTCCGAAGCATGCCGTTTGCTGACGGAAGTTGCGCCTTTATATGGAATTGATGATTGTGAAGAATTCATCGGAAAAAATATGGACATTTTTCATAAAGTGCCTGAGCATCAAAGAAAGATGATGAATGAGTTGAAAGATGTTCATCGTGCGCGCATCAATATCCGCGGTGAATTTGTTACGGATATAGTGGTCACGCCCATCCTGAATGAAGAAAGCCGTATTGACGGTTATATTATCATGCTGATGGATGTCACCACTCAGGCTGAAGAGCAGGAACGCGCCAAAAAGATGATTAAGGAATTATCGATACCGATGCTGCACGTTTGGGACAGGACGATTGCGCTTCCCCTGATCGGGCAGTTTGATAAGACGCGATCCGATCAGCTGGTCGCCACTGTCCTGACTGAATGCGCAAATAAAAGCATTGAATATGTATTGGTCGATTTAAGTGGTATTACAGAATTCGAGAATCAGATTCGTTATCAGATTCAGATGATGACAGATAGCCTGAACCTTATTGGCACCTCCTGTATTCTGGTTGGAATCAGTCCCAAATTGGCGATGTCGATTGTTCAGCTTGAAAGCGGTACTCCGACCTTCAGCTCAGCCTATTCCGGCTTGCAATACATTATGGAAAAACAGAACGAATATTGATTCTGCCATTTGCGCTTTTTAGCGTAAATGGTTTTTTTATACGGAACTGAGGAAAATAAAACAAAGCAAAAGCGGCCACCTGAATATCAGATGGACCGCTTTATTTTGATTCAACAGGCGCTTCGATCCAAACCTGGGACCAGCTTTGGATTTCATCCATAACAGGTTTCAGTGACCGGCCTTTTTGGGTCAGTTCGTATTCAATGCGGACAGGAGTTTCCGGGTAGACGGTGCGTGATACCAAACCTTGAGATTCGAGGTTTTTCAGACGCTCAGACAGGAGACGTCCACTGATGCCGATCACTTCGGTCAAATTGCTGAAGCGCTGCGGACCTGACAAGAGCTGATAAATGATTAATCCCGTCCAGCGTTGGCTGAGGATAGAAATAGCAATTTCAAAACGCGGGCAGATGACGGATGTGTCCATATATGCTCACTCCTTTACAAATATAATAGCACAGCTCCCCTCTGTAATAAAAGAATTAAGTTACTTGACACCTTATAGTAACTAAATTACAATTTGTTACATAAAGTAACTAACTCAATGGAATGAGGACTGTTTTATGAACTTCCATCAAAAGCCTGTAACCTATACAGACGAAGTCGGATTGAAAGTGTTGAACTTGAAAGAAATGAAAAAATTCTATCAGGAAACGCTCGGATTCCAGGTGATTTCTGAAGCAGATACTGAAGTTCGATTAGGAACGGATGGCAAAAGTCTGGTAAGACTCACTGCCACTGAAGGATTGCAGCCGAAACGCGCCCGTTATACGGGCTTATATCATTTTGCGATTTTATTGCCGGACCGCAAAGAACTGGGGAAAATTTTACTGCATCTCCACCAGCAGGGTATCCGTGTCGGTTCATCGGATCACTTGGTAAGTGAAGCGCTCTATTTATCCGATCCGGAAGGCAACGGTATCGAAATTTACCGTGACCGCGATCCGGAAGAATGGAGCTGGAGCAACGGAGAAGTGGCGATGGCCGTTGATCCGCTTGATGCAGAAGGCATACTGAGAGAAACAGGTCTGGCAAATGAGGCCTGGAGCGGAATGCCCGCAGGGACTGTAATGGGCCATGTCCATCTTCATGTATCGAATTTGCCGGAAGCGCAAAATTTCTATACCGAAGGACTCGGGTTTGAAGTTATGACTTCAATGGGCGGCCAGGCATTATTTCTTGCTGACCAGAAATACCATCATCACATCGGACTGAATATCTGGAACGGCATCGGCATTCCGGCGCTACCGAAAAATGAGGCTGGCCTTGATTTCTATACATTGATTTTCGAGGATGAAGCGAAACGCAGCCAGGTTACTGAGCGCCTTCGTACCCTTGGTGCCCAAGTGACAGAGGACGAGAGCTACTGGGAAACGACTGATCCATCAGGTATTACAATCCGGTTGGCGGTTTAATAAAGACGGATAAAACCCGGCTCATTTGAAATGAGCCGGGTTTTTCTATTCATCAATGGAAAGCCGGGGACAGCTGTGCCCATTTTCCATCTGATATACAATGTCACCGTTTTCTTCGGATAAGTTGGAAGCCATGTGCCCCTCTGCCTGGACAGAGTGATTTGCGCGCATTTCCTGATAAGCCAGTTGGCGTTCCTGGCTTTTTAAATCTTCAAGTGGATTTCCATAGAAGGATAACAGGATTGCCCCACATGCAGCAGTTATTAAAGTGATGCCCAAAAATGAAAGGAATCCCTTCATGTGAAACCCCGCTTTCTACAATTTGCTTACTATATGAAACGTAGAACAAGCAGAAAGGTTCCTTGTTGAAGTGCGCTGCCGTCTGAGTGATACTGAAGTCAAAGGAAATATGCATAGGGAGGGATTCAGAGTGCTTTCATTACAGACAGAGGTTTGTCATATATTCGGAATCGAATTTCCTATAATCCAGGCGGGAATGGCTGGTGGACCGGCAACTTCGGAATTGGCTGCAGCGGTCAGTAACGCAGGTGGATTGGGTACGTTAGGAGCGGCTTATCTGGAGCCGGAAGCAATGCGCAAGGCAATTGATGATATAAAAGCGACTACCCGAAAACCATTTGCAGTCAATATTTTCACTTCCAAAGATAAAGATGATTTTTCACGGATTGAAGAAGTGCAACAGGGACTGGCCGCTTTCCGAAAAGAACTGGATATCGAGAAACCTGTTATTTCAAATTCAGCGGATTGGAGCCGGCAGCAATTTGAAATTTGTCTGGAAATGGGCGTTCCTGTCATCAGCACAGCTTTTGGTTTATTGGATGAAGAACAGATGAAAGCCGCAAAGTCAGCAGGAATAAAAACGATCGCGATGGCGACGACGGTTGAGGAAGCGGCAATGGCTGAGCAATCAGGTGTGGACGCTGTTGTTGCGCAAGGAAGTGAAGCGGGCGGTCATCGAGGTACCTTTTCCCTGAAGGATCATCCGGATGGTGCCCAGATCGGAACAATGTCACTGGTTCCGCAAATCGTGGATGCTGTCAGGATTCCGGTCATTGCAGCGGGTGGCATTACAGATGGACGCGGACTTGCGGCGGCTCTCACACTTGGCGCAGCCGCTGTTCAGATAGGTACGCGGTTTTTGCTTGCGGAAGAAGCGGGAACGCATCCCGCTTATCAGCAAAAGATCTTGGATTCGACGGAAGAACACACAATTGTCACCAAAAGTTTTTCCGGACGTCCTGCTCGTGCCATCAAAAATCGCTTTATAAAAGAATTTGAAGAGGCGGGAACCAAAGCTTTGCCTTTTCCGTCTCATAATACAGTGACAAGGGATATAAGAAATGCAGCCGCCAAACAGGGCAATAGTGAACTCATGTCGCTGTGGGCAGGGCAGTCGCTGCGGCTCGTGAACAAGAAGATGCCGGCAGCCCGAATGATTCGGGAAATCATCGGGGAAGCTAATGGGATTTTAAGAGATTAGCGCTTTGGAATCAATAGATTTCTACGGGAAATTTGCCTGTGGCATGCTATACTTATAACTGTGATTTTTTAAAAAGAGGAGATTGGCAAAATGGAATGGAAAAATATATACCGCGGCATTCTGATGGGAATCAGTGATCTGATACCTGGCGTCAGCGGAGGGACTATCGCGTTTATCCTGGGGATTTATGATCGCTTGCTGGAAGCCATCAGCGGATTTTTCAGCCGGGAATGGAAAAAACATCTGGGCTTTTTGATTCCTCTGGTGATGGGGGTTGGCGTTACTCTGCTTTTATTCAGCCGCGTAATTGAATTTTTGCTCGACAACCATTACGAAGCGACACAATTCTTTTTCATGGGGCTGATTTTGGGTGTCATTCCGTATATTATGAAACAGGCTGAAGTGAAACAGAATTTCACGAAACGCCATTTCGCAATCTTGGTTCTCATCGGAATTGCCTTGGCTTCAACCGCTTTTATCGGAACGACTGAAGATATTATACCGACTGAGGAATTGAGTTTATCCGTATTCTTTGTCCTCTTTTTCTCCGGCTGGCTCGCCTCTATGGCAATGCTGCTTCCGGGAATCAGTGGGTCATTCATTCTTTTGCTGCTGGGTGTATATACTACGGCAATCAATGCTTTGTCGACTTTGAATATTCCCATTATCCTGACGATCGGCGCCGGCGTTATGGTCGGATTTATCATCAGCAGCAAAGCAATCCGCTATCTGCTTGAAAACTTCACTTATGTGACGTATGCGGCAATCATCGGATTGATTCTTGGTTCACTGTTTGTCGTATTCCCAGGTTTTGCTTCTGACACATTCACTTTAGTGACAAGCCTTATTACATTCACAGTTGGACTGGTGTTCACTCTGCTGTTCAGCTCGCCAAAGAAAACGGCTATAACCGACTAAGCAATCCAATCGACAGCCCGACAGCCCTCAGAGAGAGGCTGTCTATTTTTTTTGAAACTTTTGAAGGTTGAAATCGTATAACTCTATATAAGAAAAATTTTGAAGAAGACATGAGGTTTTACTATGAGCAGTATTTTATTGTTTGGCGCAATTGGCGCCTTGGTGATGGCTTTGATCATTACTCCTCTTACCGCAGGAAAGTCCAACGGAAATGAAGAGGGCGGGGGAACGTTTTCCGCTTTGGCAGCTGTATTTGCCATTGTCTTCGTACTGGCGTTTGTTGCTATTGGAATATATTATTATGTTTTTAATATGGATCGCAATATTTCGTCGCTTTGGCCATTTGTATTAGTGGCGACTGTTCTCGGAACTATGTTCTCCAAAGGGATGGAGCAGAAAGCGAAAACCGTGTTGCTCCTAGGGGCGCTTGTTGCGTCAGCCTATATCCTGGCTGCACCTTTGTTCAATGCCACGGAAAAATTCGAATCAGTGGAAATGAAACAGGAAGTCGAGCTCGAAGCATTCGATGAAGCAAAAACGCCGGCAAGTGTGCCTCCGCAATTTGCCCGCAATAAAATGAAAAAAGCGTTTGGGCAAGTGCCGGACACGAGCTATTATGAACTGGGTAACCTACAGATCCAAAAAGTGAACGACGATTATGTCTATATTGCACCGGTGGAATTCTCCGGATTCTTCAAATGGTGGAATGCCGATTCCACACCGGGCTATTTTACAATGAGTGCCACAGATGCGTCAGCCAATCCGAAGTTTATTAAAGCAGAAATGGTCTACACACCTTCTTCTTATTTCGGCAAGAACATCGAACGCCAAATGCGGAATGAAAATCCACAGGCTGTCTTTTACGGGGCACCGCAGCTTGAAGTTGATGAAGAAGGAAAACCGTATTACATCCGCTCATTCGGAGATTTCATTTCGGCGAGAAATGGTTTTGATGTTACAGGCATCGCCGTGGTTGATCCGGTAACGGGAGAAAGTGTTAATTACTCGCTCGACGAAGTACCGGCTTTCATCGACGGCGCGGTTTCTCCGGAATCTGTCAGTCTTGAGAACAGTTATTTCGGAAATTATGCGAATGGGTTCCTGAATAGCAAATTCAGTAAGAAAGATGTGAAACTTCCTTCGGATGAAGGAACGGAAGCAAATGTCAGCCCGATTTTTGATGCGCAGGGGGACATGTATTATTTTACAGATTTCACGAGTCCAAAAGAAGGTGTCGACTCCATGCTCGGCTACTCGCTGACTAATGCACGGACGGGCTCTTCCACCTTCTTTACAGGAAGTCTCGAAGATTCGTATATGGATTCACAAGGCAACTTGCAGATTATCGAAAAGCAATTTATTGAAAAACAATGGTCCGGTGAAATGCCGGTCCTGTACAATTTTTACGGCGAAGCAAGCTGGCTGACGCCTGTGCTGGATTCCAACGGATTCCTGCAGAATTACTTTATCGTGTCAGCGGCCAATCCGGAAATTTCGGTTTTTGCGGAAACGCCGAATGATGCACTGCGCCTTTATCAGACCGCGCTGCAAAGAGGCGGCAGTATCGTCGATGGCAGCTCGGAAGCACCGGAAGCTGAAACTTCAGGAGTCGTTGAGCGCGTTTTCAAAGAAAAAACCGGGGACTATACAATTGTGTCTTTCCTGCTCGAAGATGGGACAAATTACATTGTGTCCTCTGACAGCAGTCCGCTGTCCATCTATTTGGAAGTGGGAGATGCGGTAAATGTTCGATACGCGGACAGTGGCGAGCTATTTTTGCCCGTAAAGGAATTGGAAATCGAAGCAATAGAATAGAATAAACCCTTTGCCTTTTACGGGCAGAGGGTTTTTTAGTCAATGAAAGCACACGATAATAGTACCCTGTTATTTGGAAATAAAAGAGGGAAAATCTATCGTTTTAACAACGACTTTAAAAATTGTCTCTATTCGAGGTTCATTTTACTTTATAGAAGGGAATCCAAAGATTAAACTGAACAGAAGAGGTGATGGCTCGTGCGGAAAATATTCATGTTGCTGATAATTTTAATGCTGTTATTTTTCGCGCGGCCGATTTGGGAAGAGCCGGTCGGTGAATATGTGGATTTGAGTTTTCTGGATAGTGTGGACGACGCCATTGAAAATCTGGCTGCGGATGCAAACGTGACGATTGCCCTGGATGATGCGAAGGAATTTACATCCCGCCTCGCGAGCCAACTGCAGGCGTTAGTGTTGACGAGTACCAGTCAAATGCCGGAAGCTGTTGAAAAACCCGAGCTGTCAGAGACGGACTCCCTGTTTGCGATCCATAACGTAACACTTGGCATGTCCAAAGAAGAGGCGCAGGCAAAAGTGGGATTGCCGCTTCGGCTGATGAGAAATGAATACGGAAGCGACTGGCACAGTTATCACACGAATTACCAGAATTACGTTTTACTTTCCTATAATAAGGATGGAAATGTCGATGGTATGTTTACCAATCAGGATATAATCTCTTCTACGGAAGGCATCACGATGCAGTCAAATAAAGAAGAGGTGCGAAATCTGCTGGGTGTTCCACTGAAAAGTCTGCAAAAAGGGAATGTGCAATACATTCTTGATACGAGGGAAGAATATGATCTGTTCAAAGTGGACCATTTGTATGTGACGGTCTTTTATGATATACACGAAGAAAGCACAGTGACCGCTCTTCAGGTCATCCATGAAGATCTTGAGAAGGAACGCCAGGAAATTTACGCTGCTCCGAACGATGAAATCCGTGAAGGATATGAATACCTGTTGTTCGAGTTGACCAATTCTGCGCGTATCCAGCGGGAATTGCCGTTGTTGAAATGGGATCAGGAGGCAATGCTGACAGCCCGAAAACACAGTGAAGACATGGCGGAAAATGAATATTTCAACCATACCAATATAGACGGGGAGTCTCCGTTTGACCGTATGTCAAATGATGGAATCGACTTTTTCGTTGCCGGTGAAAATCTGGCTTATGGCCAGTACAGCAGCATTTTTGCCCATGAAGGACTGATGAATTCAATGGGCCACAGAGAAAATATCGTCAAGCCTGATTTCGGCTATCTGGGAGTCGGTGCAGCATACAATAACGAAAACCAGCCATTTTATACAGCCAATTTCTTTAATAGGTGACACCGAAAAGCGACAGCGCCCGTTAAGCTCTGAAAGGCATAAGACGGATCAGCAGAGTGGCGTCTTTTGCCACGGCAGCTGAGCTGGCTTATGACCCGAAGAGCTGGGCCGCTGGAGTCTGGACAGAGAAAAGCGACAGCGAGAGATTGGCCCGACCTTTTTTGGGCCAATCTTTTGCGACGAAGCAGCGAAGCGATGCAGGAGCACTGTGGTTTGGCTTATGACCCGAAGAGCTGGGCCGCTGGAGTCTGGACAATAGAAAAGCGACAGCGAGAGATTGGCCCGACCTTTTTTGGGCCAATCTTTTGCGACGAAGCAGCGAAGCGATGCAGGAGCACTGTGGTTTGACTTATGACCCGAAGAGCTGGGCCGCTGGAGTCTGGACAGAGAAAAGCGACAGCGCCCGGAATTTTCCGGGCTTTTTTATTTGCGGTAAAATTTTTGCGGAATTGAAACCATTCGGATTTGCGTCCGTAAGATAAGAGTGCTGAAAACATAAAAAAACTGACCCCTTTCAAGGGATCAGCAAGCTTACCGTATTTTTCATTAATTAAGCAAAAACCATGCAAGAACAACAAGCGGTCCGACAACGAAGCAGTAAATCGCGAAATATTTCAGTTGCCCTTTAGCCATGATATTCATGAACCATTTAAGGGAGAAATAAGAAGCGACCAGCGAACCGGCAAATGCCATGATATACGGCACAGCCAAAGTAGAAAGATTGTCATCGTTTAAAATGTCGGAAATGCTCAGGACAGCACCGCCGAGGCTGATTGGGATGAACAGCAGGAAAGAAAAGCGCAAAGCCGTTTCCTGATTGATGCCCCTTGCCATGGCAGCGACGATGGTCGCGCCGCTTCGGCTGATTCCGGGTATCAACGCGACAGATTGGGATACACCAATAATGATGGCGTCTTTCATCGTCATCCCGCCATCTTTCCGTTTGCCGTGGATATCACGGATCAGCCACAGTGCCACACCGGTAATGACGAGTGTGATGCCGACCGTCACCACAGTCGACAGGTAATCGTCAATGGTGTCCTGGAAAAGCAAGCCAATAATGGCTGCAGGAATGGTCGCTACCACCAAATAGACGATGAACATGAAGTCGCGGGTGGTTTCTTCGTCTTTGACTTTGAAGAATCGCAGTCCGTTAACGATTAAACGCTGAATATCATGTCGGTAAATGATAAGAACCGCAATCAGTGAAGCTGTATTGACAAGCAGCGCAAAGGTGGAGACGCTGCCTTCGATTTCAACATCGAGAAAATATTGGGCAATCAGTAAATGTCCGCTTGAAGAAATTGGGATCGGTTCCGTCAGCCCTTGAAATAAACCGAGCAGCAAAAATTTTATGGTAAGCCATAATTGTTCCATTGAAATAACTCCTTCTTCGTGTTTATGTACGGCCATGTTTACAGACGCAACAGAATTAATAAAGTTCGCTTTCACAAAGAATAATAATAACATAATTTAATGGTAAACTGGGTATACCCATAAAATAAAAGGAGTGAAATCTTTGACAAACAAACTGTGGTTCCAGGCAGGAGTCGGAATTATCCTGGCTTTAGTCATTATTCGTTTATTTATTGAAGTACAAGGGATATTCGATCCGTTGTTCATCATTGCGGGAACAATCTTCGTACCATTGCTCCTTGGAGGAGTGCTGTTTTATCTGACACGCCCAATTCTTTATTTGCTTGAAAAGCGGGGACTTCCCAAATGGGCATCAATCATAAGCATCATCTTGATGATTGTTCTGGTATTTTGGATTCTTTATGCAATGATCGGACCCGTTATTACGGATGAGGTCAATTCACTGGTGGATAATGCACCGGGCATCGTTGAAGATGTAGAAGAATACGCCCAATACGTATTGGATCAGCGGAGCAGGTTGCCTGATAGCGTCCAGGAACAGATTAATGGCATGACAAGCAGCATCGGGGATTGGGCGAGCAACATCGGCTCAGTATTGATGTCGTTCATTACCGGATTGATTTCAGGAATCGTGTCGCTGATTCTTGTGCCGTTCTTCTTAATTTACCTATTGATTGACCACAGAAAATTTGTGCCGTTCGTCTCCGGATTCTTTTCAGGAGAGCGTAAATCATGGATTATCAAAACGTTGCAGGACATTGATAGAACATTGAGAGCTTATATCCAGGGACAATTATTTGTCAGCTTCCTGGTAGGACTCATGCTGCTGGTCGGATATCTGATCATCGGACTGGAATATGCCCTATTATTGGCGCTGATCGGCATGGTGACGAATGTCATCCCGTTCTTGGGGCCGTATATCGCAGTTATTCCGGCATTCATCATCGCGTTGGTGACTGATCCGGTCAATGCGATCTGGGTACTGGTCATCATGCTGGTAGCCCAGCAGATCGAAGGAAACCTGATTACGCCGAACGTCATGGGCAGTGCACTGGATGTTCACCCACTGACAGTCATCACATTAATACTGGCAGCGGGTAATATCGCCGGCTTATGGGGAATCATTCTTGCGATTCCGGTTTATGCGGTGTTGAAGTCGGTTGCGAAAAATATTTATGCAAGGCGTCAGGAAATAGGGAAAACAGCTACGCGAGACGTTTGATATAACCTCCATGAATGAAATGTTCATGGGGGTTATTTTTGTGCCCCTAAATCCTTGACGAATAATAGTCTACCCCCTAAACTAATTAGTAGTTTAGGGGGTAGACTATTTTGGATCAACGAATAAAAGAGGCGGTGGACCTTTTCACAGACGTGATGGTCTACGGGACAGAAAAAGTCATTAAATCTGTCGACCATCCGTTATGGAAGGAATATTCACCGGAACAGATGCAGATGCTGAAGCTGATCAGCAAAGAAGAGCGTATCACTTCCAGTCGCCTGGCGGTTTTACAGTCCGTACATAAATCAGCAATTTCGAGCCGTATAAAAAAATTGCTGCAAAAAGAACTGATTCGCATAGCCGAAACAGAAGACAAGCGGACTAAAGTGCTGGAGATTACAGATGCCGGCAGGGAAGTGCTGCAGCAATCCGACAAGGCGCTGACGGACTACTTCGAAAAACTGCTGTCCGAACAGATCGAAGACCAGGAAATCGAGCAGTTCCTCATCATTTTCCGCAAATTGAAAGAGATTCTAAAAATGGATGGAGTGTAAATTGTGAAGACAGTATTAAAACTCAAATGGCCGATTGTAATCGGCTTAATCATACTGACAGCAGTTCTTTTCCTGCTTGCACCTAACTTGACCGAACAGGCAGAAGAGGCGGGATCATTCCAGCTTGCTGAAGATGCTTCGTCGCAAATGGCAGCGGATATTCTGGCGGATGCAGGAACCTCTGCACAAACCATTTCCATAGTCATTCCGCTGGAGTCGGAATTGGATGATGCAACGCGCAGCACACTTGATCAAATCGCGACAGATGTGGAAGCCATCGGGGATCCGGTGACATCTGTACTCAATCCGGTGGAAAGTGAAGAACTGGAAGAGCAGTTGGTTTCAGAAGACGGTGAAACGGTTCTGATTCCAATTACGCTGGACGGTTCGATTGAAGAAGTGAACCAGGTGGCGGATGAAATCCGTGAAACCGTCATTCCTTCCGATTTAACAGCCTATATTACAGGCGAAGCGATTATCAGTAATGACGTGAATATCAGTGCCCAGGAAGGCCTGAAGCGTACAGAAATCATCACAGTCGTGCTGATTTTCGGCTTGCTGCTGGCTGTGTTCCGTTCAATTGTGACACCATTCATACCGCTTGTGGCTGTGGGCATTTCCTATTTGCTCAGCCAATCAATCGTGGCATTCTTCATCGATTGGTTTGGATTCCCTGTTTCAAACTATACACAAATATTCCTGGTGGCGATTCTTTTCGGTATTGGAACCGATTATTGTATTCTGCTTCTCAGCCGTTACAAGGAAGAGCTCTCTTCCGGGCACGGTGTGGAGGAAGCGATCGTCAACACGTATAAAACGGCGGGCCGCACACTGCTGATCAGTGGCCTGGCTGTATTTATCGGTTTTTCAGCCATCGGTTTCGCGGAATTCCCGATTTTTAAATCGGCGGTTGCTGTAGCAGTAGGGATTTTCGTCCTGCTGGTCGTCCTGTTTACCGTTGTGCCGTTCTTTATGGCTGTATTGAAAGAGAAATTATTCTGGCCATCAAAGAAATCCGCTTCGCATTCCGACAGCAAAATCTGGATCTGGATGAGTAAGTTATCGATCAACCGTCCATTGTTGTCGATGATCGTTGTAGCGCTCATTACCGTGCCGCTGCTGTTTACGTATGATAATGATTTATCTTTCAACACAGTCGATGAAATCGGCGGCGAATATGAATCGGTAAAAGGCCTTCGCGCGATTGAAGATGGTTTTGGCCAAGGCGAATCTTTGCCGGTCCAGGTTATTTTCAAGTCAGAAGAATCTTTGACAAATGAAGAAACGATACCATATTACGAATTGGTCAGCCGTGAACTTGAAAAAATTGACGGTGTCGATTCTGTTCGTGCCATTACACGGCCGACAGGAGAAGTCATTGAGGAATTGTATGTTGATGAGCAATTGGGTTTATTGGCAGATGGAATAACTGAAGCCCGCAATGGTCTTGGTGAAGTTCAGGCCGGTCTTACGGAAATTGAAGCGAATCTGTCCGATATTGGCGAACAGTCCGGAGGAGCGGGCGGACTTGGTGATGCAGCTGCTGGTCTTGGCCAGCTGAACGATCAGCTTGCGCAGGTCACTCAAGGTCTGCAGCAAACCGGCAATATCCAGCAGACGGTCGGGGCATTGACGCAAATCAGCGGCGGTCTTACAGAAATTGAGCAGGGCCTCCAAGGGGCGGCCGGCCAGACTGGAGAGCTTGGTGCCGGTATCGGTCAACTCGCTGAAGGAATCGCCTCCGCAAATGATGGACTGGCTGAAATTGAAACCGGTCTGGCAGAAGCGGCGGGTATGATGCAGGAGATGAGCGACAGCGAATCCGTGCGTGCAACCGGGTTGTTCATTCCCGAAGGGACGCTGGACGATGAAGAATTTCAACAGGTCTTTGACCGCTATACTTTTGCTGATGAAACAGGTGTGATGATGGAAGTCATCCTCGCCGAAGATCCATATTCACCTGAAGCCATCGATACGGTGGCGGAAATCAAGGAAACAGTCGAACGAACCACAACCGCAACTCCACTTGAAGATGCGGAAATTGCTTTTGGTGGAATCGCCAGCATCAACAGCGATTTGCAGGATGTATCTTCAAGCGACTTTACGAACACCGTCGTAATCATGCTTGTCAGCCTGTTTATCGTTCTGGCGATCCTGTTCCGTTCGTTGATCATGCCGTTATATATGATCGGTTCGCTCCTGTTGACGTATTACACTTCGATCGCTATTGCAGAGTTAATATTCGTCAATGGACTTGGCTTTGACGGCATCAGCTGGGCGGTGCCATTCTTCGGCTTTGTGATGCTCGTTGCCCTTGGCGTCGATTATTCGATTTTCCTGCTCGACCGTTTCCGTGAAGAATCATTCAACGGCATTACGGTGCGGGATGCGATGTATACCTCGATGGCGAAAATGGGGACGGTCATCATTACGGCAGCGATTATCCTGGCTGGTACATTCGGCGCCATGATGCCATCCGGGGTATTAAGCCTAGTGCAAATAGCGACCATTGTTGTGACAGGTCTGTTGCTTTACGGCTTAGTTGTACTGCCTCTGCTGATTCCGGCAATTTCGGTTTCATTCGACCGCGGCGTCTGGTGGCCATTTGGCAACCGCAACAGCAGAAAAAAATAATATGACCTCAAAAGCTGCAGGGCACCGCTGTATTGGCATGGTGTGCCTGCGGCTTTTTTGTCTCCTTTTCAGATTTTAATGAAAATACGAATGGCATGTTATAATAACTGGAGAATGAAAAAACGAAACGGGGTTTATGCATTATGCTTACTTTTGAGCAAAAACTGGAAATCATTGAATCATTTCCGGAACTGACACGCAAAGACGTGTCAATGAAACGTGTTAATTTTCATTACGAAGAAAGCCTTTATGACAAAAAAATAGTGGTCTATCATTTGCATCCGACGGGCAATGGCTTTGTCTATGTCGGCAACTTGCCGCATTACGAAGCGGACAAAAAAGGTTTCGTCAATATTCGTGACTTTTCCGAAAAGGAATTGCGCAGCATCCTTGCCGACTCTTTGGATTACCTGTCGCTGGAACCGGAACCGCCATACGATAAAACATGGACGAACCGGGAGAACGAGAAAGTGGACTTGGTGTATGACGAGCCGTTCTGGAATGTCTATGCCGGAAAAAATCTCGAGGAAAGCTTCGGAACCTTCAGCGATGCCGAAGATTACCTGATGGACCAGGGATTTAAAGAACCGAAACAATGATAGAAAGAACTCTTCCTTTTGGGGAAGAGTTTTTTATGTAAATGAAAGAAAAAGGGACAATCGCTGATAAACCGGGAAAAATCGCTGATAAACCCCGCGAAATCGCTGATAAACTGAAAAAAATCGCCGATAAACTGAAATTTCGGTATTATTCATGTCAGAATGAGGAAAAATCATCCGAATTTCGGTATGCTTGAAGCAGGGAGTGATGACATGTTCAAGAAAGTGACTTTATATACAAACAAGCTGAACGAAGTGAAAGGCTTTTACGAATACCAATTGGGTTTTCGCATTGTTGAAGAAGATGATTCGAGTTTTATGCTGGCAATCGGAGAGTCTCAACTCATTTTCCGAAAGTCCGAGCGGCCGGCTTTTTACCATTTCGCCTTCAATATTCCCGGCAACCAGTTCACTCTTGCGAAAGGATGGGCAAAATCACGCGTCGAGTTGAACCGCCAGGAAGGCATGGATGAAATCTACTATGCGAACTTCGATGCCGATGCATTTTATTTCCAGGATCCTGCCGGTAATATCGTGGAATTCCTGGGACGCAGGAATGTAGATAAAATGGGGGATTTCACTGTCGATTCATTGCTGAACATCAGCGAAGTCAGCATCACCACTCCGCATGTAGCGGAAGTCGGCAAAGGGATTGAAGATATGGAGATTCCGGTTCGCGGCAATAAAGGAATAGAACCTGATTCTTTGAACTTCCTCGGACAAGGGGCGGCATTCATCATTCTTGTGGCACCAAAGAGAACCTGGTATTTCTCTAAAAAGAAGAGCGAAGTTCATCCATTGTCAATCGAACTGACAGATGGACGGCAAATCGATATCGATGAAGAAGGGAACTTTGGCACCGAGGTTCCTGAAAACCCCCTTTCGGACCGTTTGGAAGAAATGGAATTCTCCGGAGCTGCCATGCTGAAAACAGATGAAGTCTGGGCGATAGCCAAAGGAATGGCGGACCGTGCCAATGCTCGTCCGAATGCCGTGGACACTCGTTTTGGCATTGCTTCAGGCTGCAAAATCTTTACGGCTGTAGCGATTGCGCAATTGGTTGAAGAAGGGAAATTGGCATTTGAAGACCTTCTTTCCGAACTGTTGCCCGACGATTTCCCGGAATTCCCTGTCACGATCCATCAATTATTAACGCATACTTCCGGCATTCCGGATTATTTCGATGAATCGGTCATGGACGATTTCGAGGAACTTTGGCAGAAACACCCGATGTACCAAATGAAGAGCACGAGAGATTTTCTTCCTCTTTTTAAAGATAAACCAATGATGTTTGAACCGGGTGAAAAATTCCAGTACAATAATGCAGGATTTATTGCGCTCGGCCTGGTTGTTGAAAAATTGACCGGCCAGTCATTTACTGATGTAGTCGAAGAGCGGATTTTCCGTCGATCGGGTATGGAAAGATCGGGCTATTTCCAATTAGATCGCCTGCCGGCAGAAACGGCCAACGGCTATATTGAAGAGGACTTGACGTGGCGCACGAACCAATATGCGATTCCGGTAAAAGGCGGCGCGGATGGAGGCGCTTATGTAACTGCAGCGGATATGTCGGCTTTCTGGACACATCTGATGAACCATAGCTTGTTGTCCGAAGAATCGACCCGCAATTTGCTGGCGACTCATACCGCTGACGGGGAAAATTATTACGGTTATGGCGTGTGGATTGAAAAATCAGGAGCCGAGATCCGGAAATACCATGTAATGGGCTACGATCCGGGAGTCAGCTTCCATTCCGGCTATTATCCGTCGAATGGCAGCACGCTGACAGTGTTATCAAATGAAAGCGCAGGGGCGCTTGATGTCATCAAATTGATTGAACAGGAAAAACTTAACTGAAAATCGCAAAGGAGCAGAAGCTTATGAGCGGAAAAAAACTGGCTTTATTCATCATCTTTGGAACAATTGCCGTAGCGGCATTGATCTTCCTGGTTTTCCAGCTTTATTTCATGCTGAATTAAGTACGAAGATCTTTCAAATAAAAAAGGGAAGAGGGAATCCGCATAATTGCAGATTCCCTCTTTCTTCAGTTTCGGAAGATAAAGTTTTCTGGAAGTGTAATATTTCAGGCATTAAAATCATCGGAAAATAAAATATAGAATCCTTTTTAAAAAAGAAAACAAAAAAAAACGAATTCTTCCGAAGAAGAATTCGTTAATAAGTTTTATTTGAATTAAGCTTTTTGTACGTTAGTAGCTTGAAGACCGCGTTGGCCTTGCTCGATGTCAAACGTTACTTCTTGACCTTCGTCAAGTGATTTAAAGCCTTCGCTTTGGATTGCAGAGAAATGTACGAATACATCGTCGCCGCCTTCGCGTTCGATGAAGCCAAATCCTTTTTCTGAGTTAAACCATTTTACTTTACCTTGTTCCATGTGTGTTTCCTCCTCGTATGCTTTCGCATACATTGTATTACTATCCTTGCTCAAATCTTGCAGATGAACATCTGACACTTTGTAAAAAGTTATCCGAACAAAAATAATTCTTCCTTAGAATAACACGCTCATATTCATAATGCAAGCTTTTAATGAAAATTGACCCTCTGGCGTAAAATACTTTCTTTAATTATACTGATAGAACGATAGTGAACGTAGGGGTGAAAAGATGAAAAAGATTATTGTGGCAGGCGTCTCAGCAGGGGTGGGGAAATCCACATTTGCCAGGAAACTCGGAAACGAGCTCGATTTATCGGTGCATCATCTTGATGCGTTTTATTGGAAATCTGGTTGGATTGAAAGGGACAAGGAAGAATTTAAAAAGATTCAGCGCCAGCTTGTCGAAGCCGACCAGTGGATCATAGAAGGAAACTACGCCAGTTCAATGGAAATCCGGTTGGCACAAGCAGATACTTTCATTTACCTTGAGCTGCCTTTAAGGGTCTGCATATACCGGGTTCTAAAGCGTTGGATAGATAATCAGGGTAAAACACGCCCTGATATGGCGGAAGGCTGTTCGGAGAAAATGGATAAAGAGTTTTTGAAATTCATTATGACAACCTATGCTTCGCGCAAAAAAGCGATGCGTAAACGCGCTGCTGATTTCGAAGCTTCCGGTCCAGACCGCAAGGCCATAATTCTGCAATCAAAAAAGCAGATTAACAATTTTTTAAATGATTTTCACCAGATCAAATAATTATCTAATTTGCGGTAAAATTTAAAAAACTTACTCTTTTATCATAAAATAAATGGTACTATAAAAGTACAAATCCGAAAGCTTGGGGGAGGTAGAGATGAAAGCTCTATATGAGGGCACGATAACCAATCAGTTACTTCGGAAAAAACTGACTCTGCGCATGAAACGGCTTTATCTCGAAGATTTGCCGGCAATTGAACAAGTCCAGGAAACGGTGATCGCAGCCATGCGCGAAAAAACGACATTGCAGCCTTTGTCGACTGAAGAATTTCTTTTCATCCTCAACGAGCGGGGCCTGATGGTCGGGGCATATGCAGGGGAAGAATTGATCGGCTTCCGTGCATTGCTGATTCCGGAAATTGATGAAGAGCATCTCGGTTATGATATCGGCCTTCCCGAAGTAGAATTGCCGAAAGTGATTTATCAGGAGATTTCAGCCGTGCTTCCTGCATATAGGGGGAACAGGCTGCAGCAAAAGCTGGCCGATGTCATCATGAAGGAACTTCCAAAACTGTCCGGAAATTTCCGCTATGTCTGCTGCACAGTTGCCCCCATGAACATACCGAGCCTGAAGGATAAATTCACGCAGGATATGTACATCGCCACCCTTACTGAGAAATATGGCAGCAAGGAACGCTATGTGTGTGTCAAAGACCTGGAAAATCCTTCACTCGGCTATGCCGACTTTACGGCCGCCAAACTGGATGACTTCAACAGGCAGCACCAATTATTCGATGCCGGCTACGTAGGCATAAACTTTCAGATGAAAAACGGCTTCCATGAAATCCAATTCGTAAAACCCATCCTTCAATAGAATGGGTTTTTTCAGGGTGTCGAGAAACCGGCAACTTCTCTAATCAATTTGCTCTAGGCAGATGATTTCTTATCTGCAATCAAGTTTTTGCGACGAAGCAGCGAAGCGAGGCAACGGTTTTTCATGGCCCGAAGCTAGCGTATGCGATGCACGACAGGGACAAGAGCAAAGGTTTGGCAAGCAAGCTGTTTTGCAGAATATTAAATTCTATAGATTATTAGTTCAACTCCTAGAACAGTCTCATAAGCTTTTGCTTTTTTGAGCCTTTTTTTTGGTTTCATAACGACTTACAAAGGGAAAAGCATAGGAGAATAGTATGAAATTATTTGTATAACCGTTTTGAGACTCTTACATTATTTTATTGCGGCTTAAGGAATGATAGAATAGTAATAAGAATTTCTCTGAAATGGTAAATTTATACTGCAATGGAAAAATGGTTATGTAAGGAGCATCCTATGAAAATTCAATTTAAAGAAATTCCCCAATTTGCACTGCTTTCCTTAAGCGGACCCGAAACTCAGGAAATAACCTCAATTGTCTATAACTCAGTGGAGGCCCAGGAAGGCTCCGCTTTCTTTTGTGTGACCGGAGAAAATACTGATGGACATTTATATATTGATGAAGCGATAGAAAATGGCGCCTGTGCAATCATTGGAACAAACAAAACTATCCTGGAGCACTATCATGAATTGTTTCCCGAGCTGACAATTGTGTTGGTGGAAAATTCGAAAGCTGCTATGGCATATGCGTCGATCCATTTTTATGGAAATCCCCAGGAGCAGCTTATCAATGTGGGGGTCACCGGCACAAATGGCAAAACGACCACTGCCACTTACGTTTACAATCTGTTTAATCTGCTGGATTTCCCATGCGGTTTCTTGGGTACAACCGGCATCTGGTCTTCGAAAGGCAAGCTTTCCTATAAAAAAAGTACACCGACTACACCTATTTCTTCAGATATACATAATATCTTTTCGCAGCTGGCAGTTCAGGGAGACCGGGCTGCTGCAATGGAAGTTTCTTCTATTGCCCTGGATCAGAAAAGAGTGGAAGGCATTGTATTTGATGTTGCGATCCATACAAATATTTCCGAGGAGCATATGGAATACCATAAAACCTTCACACATTATCTGCAGTCGAAATTGGAATTGTTTCGCCAGGCTAAAGCGGCTGTTGTCAATTTGGATGATGCCGGGATGTCGAAAGACATTCTTGAAATCGCAGATTATCCGTACCTGACGTATAGTGCTGATTTGAACTCCGGTGCCGACCTGATTTGGGGGAATTGTGAGACGACGACGAATGGATTGGCGTTTAATCTTATTTATAAGGAAGAAAGCCGGCGTGTTGAAGTTCCTTTATTTGGTGAATACAACGCGGGGAATTTAACGGCGGCGATTGCGGCGGCTTTATTGGCAGGGAAGTCCCTCGACGAAATTTTGCTTGCTCTGCCTGACATGCCGCAAGTGGAAGGCCGTTTTCAAGTGCTTTCAGGGCCACAAGGCCGTAAGATTATCCTTGATTATGCTCATACCCCTGTCGCAATCGACCTGGTTTTAAAGGAAGTAAAGAAATTGCCGCATCGGCGCCTCATTGCCTTGATTGCGGGCATTGGGATCCGTGACTTTTCAAAGATGCCGAAGATGGCGAAAGCGTCAGAAGGAAAAGCGGATACGATTATTGTGACAGTGGACCACCCCGGTTTTAATGATCCCAGTGATGTGGTGGACGCGGTAGTCAAAGGCTTTACGGTTCCGTATAAACAGGAAGTTGTTAAAGTTCCTTCAAGAAGGGAAGCTGTGATTGAGGCGTTAAAAGCGAGCGGGCCGGATGATATCATCCTGTTGTCCAGCGGCTGCATCAACGGCGCCCAAATTGTAAAAGGGGAGCACATCCCCCATTCGGATGAAGCGATCATCGAGGAATTCTTTTTGCAACAAAAATAGCAATTTTTAACTTGTTTTAAAAGATGATATTGGTATTAACCGATATTCCGCAATACAGCTTCGCTTGCCAAAACCCGTGCTCCTGCATCGCTTCGCTGCTTCGTCGCAAAGAGTTGCCCTCGCAGGCTTCGGCCAACTCTTCGCTGTTTTGCTCCATATCTTTAAAGAGTCTTCTAAAAATGATGAGTTTGGAAAATTTACTTTCAAAGCCAGTATCTAGGTATTTAGCAGAGTCTGAATGAAGCGGCAGGGGGCGACTCCTTCGGGAGCAGTGAAGGAGCAAAGCGACTGAGCGAAGTGAGACTGAGACCCCGCAGGGAAGGTTTGACCGAACAGCATTCGGTCGAACCTTTGCGACGAAGCGTAAAGCGCTGCAGGAGCATCGGTTTTTCAGAGCGACTGAGGAGGCTCAGGCCGCTCCCGAGGAAAGCGTCCCCCTAGAGCGTAATGGTTGAAAAAGTCAACAAGCCTAAAGCGATTAATCCTTTGGATTAGTCGCTTTTTTGCGTTTTTTTGTGTTTAATAGAAGAGAAGGTTTCATAGACATAAGAATTGGAGTGAATGGAATGCAATATCGTACGGAGAAAGACACCATTGGTGAAATTCAGGTTGAAGCTGACAAAATGTGGGGAGCTCAGACACAGCGCAGTGTCCAGAACTTTGCAATCGGTACGGAGCGCATGCCGCATGAAGTGGTAATGGCGTTTGCCCAATTGAAAAAAGCGACAGCCAAAGCAAACCATAAGCTTGGAAAATTATCGGAAGCGAAAATGAGAGCCATCGAAGCTGCTTCCAACGAAGTAATTGAAGGAAAATGGAACGATCATTTCCCCTTGGTTGTCTGGCAGACGGGAAGCGGAACGCAGTCGAATATGAACATGAACGAAGTGTTGGCTCGACGCGGCAATGAAATTTTGGCTGAACAGAATTCGGATGAAAAATTGCACCCGAATGATGACGTCAATATGTCTCAAAGTTCGAACGATACGTATCCGACGGCTATGCACGTGGCAGGCGTTTTGGCAGTGACGGAAACATTGATTCCGGCTGTTCAGAAATTGAAAGCCACTTTAGCTGAGAAATCGGAGAAATTCGATGACATTATTAAAATTGGCCGTACACACCTGCAGGATGCAACTCCATTGACACTCGGCCAGGAAATCAGCGGATGGAAACATATGCTCGAGAAAAGTGAACGCATGATCAGTGAAAGTGTTAATTATATGCGCGAATTGGCCATCGGCGGAACAGCAGTCGGCACCGGCATTAACGCGGATCCGAAATTCGGCGGCTATGTAGCGGATTTCATCGCTGAAGCTGTCGGTTCAGAATTCACTTCAGCTGAAAATAAATTCCATGCACTGACGAGCCATGATGAAATGGTTTATGCTCACGGTGCGATTAAAGCTTTAGCGGCGGACGCGATGAAAATCGCCAACGATGTACGCTGGCTTGCAAGCGGGCCGCGCAGCGGCATCGGGGAAATCACTATTCCGGCAAACGAACCGGGAAGCTCGATCATGCCAGGGAAAGTCAATCCGACACAAAGCGAAGCGCTGACAATGGTTGCGGCACAGGTTATGGGGAATGATGCAACAATCGGTTTCTCTGCCAGCCAGGGGAATTTTGAACTGAATGTGTTCAAGCCTGTTATTGCCTATAACTTCCTGCAATCGGTTCGCTTATTGGCAGATAGCCTGGTCAGCTTCAACGATCATTGTGCAGTCGGCATTGAAGCGAATCTGGATGTCATCCAGAACCATGTGAACAACTCACTGATGCTCGTGACTTCATTGAATCCGCATATCGGTTACGAAAAAGCGGCGGCAATCGCGAAGCAGGCGCATACAGATGGGTCAACTTTGAAAGAATCTGCTGTAAAAAGCGGACATCTGACTGCTGATCAATTCGACGAATGGGTAAAACCTGAAAATATGGTCGGAAAATAAATGAAAATCGAGCGGCCGGAATTTATTCCGGCCGTTTTTTCATTGGGTGCTAAATAATGGAAAGGTTTTATCCGTTAGTTGTCGAAGTCTTTAAACAGGAAACAATTAGCGAAAGAGGTGCAATATGCAAAAAACATTTATGATGTCATGGAGCGGCGGCAAGGACTCTGCTCTGGCATATTACCGGGCTGTGTTGGAAGGGAATGTTCCCATTTCCTTATTTACAATGTTCGAAGAAGACGGCTCGAAATCAAGGTCGCACGGGCTTCCTATGGAAATTTTGGAAGCGCAGGCTGAACGTCTGGGACTTCCGCTGGAAATCGGCAAAGCGGATTGGAGCGGCTATGAAAAAGAGTTCATCAGCCAATTGAAGGAATTCAAAGAGAGTGGCATTGATATGGGCGTCTACGGAGACATTGACCTGGAAGATCATCGTGCGTGGGTGCATAAAGTCAGCGATGAAGCCGGCATGGGCGTCAGCCATCCGTTGTGGGGAGAGCCCCGCCGCAAGCTGTTGAAAGAACTTATTGCGGAAGGATTCAAAGCTGTTATCACGGTCGTCGATACCGCCCGCATGCCGCCGGAATTTCTTGGCAGGGAGTTCACTCTCGAACTGATCGAAGAGTTGGAGGAGCTTGGTGTGGATGCTTGCGGAGAAGAAGGGGAATTTCATACGGTAATTATTGACGGCCCGATTTTTGTTGAGCCGATTCCTGTTGTTTTTGGAGAAGTCATTGAGGCTGGGCAATACCGGATACTCGAAGTGAAACTTCAATAAGAGGAGTGATAGCGATGATTCAATTTGTCGGTGTTGAGGAAATCCATATTCGCCAAATGTCTGCTTTATTGGCAAAAAGGCATGAAAAAGAGAGAAAAGCATTTCCGTTTTTGCCAGCGGTATTCGAAGAAATTGATGAAGCTGAACAGGTAATCAGACAACAGCTAAAAAAGCCTTTTGTCAGCGGAATCGCTGCAGTCAGAGGAATCGATGTCATCGGCTATCTCCTCTATGAATTCAAGGAAGATGCGGATCGGGGACGTTATATCCTGATGAATTACGAGTCCGTCGCCATCAGTGACAACGAGCACCCGACTCTGCTCCGTCTGCTCTATGCAGATGCAGGTGCGGAATGGGTCAAGCACGGATATTTCAGTCATGTCCTGATGGTGCCTTGCAGTGAGCAATCTCTCGTGGAACAATGGCTGGAGCAGGGCTTCAGCTACGAGCAGAAATACGCAGTCCTGAATTTGAAAGATTTTGAGACCGCCGACAGCGTTGAGCCGGGTAAGTTGAAGATTCGGAAAGGCGACCAAACAGATGCGCCGCTGCTGAGGAAAGTGGCTTTATGGAACAGTATCCACCAGGCGGCTTCTCCTTCCTGGCACCCAATTACGAAAGAAACGATGGAAAACATCAAACGGAGTTATATGAATCTTTCTCAGGACAAAGAGGCTTTTCTCTGGATTGCGGAACTTGGTGAACGCATCGCCGGATTTCATGTTTATTTCAGAAAAGAAGATGAGTTGAGTCTGTCGACACCGCTGAACTGTGCTGAACTTACCGCCGCTTCCACCAATCCGGATATGCGCGGCAAAGGCATTGGGCGGGTGCTTGCCCATCATTGTTTCACAGAAATGAAAAAAGAGGGCTTCGATTATGTGTATGCGGATTGGCATACGCCCAATCAGATTGCTTCTTATTTTTGGCCCCGTCTTGGCTTCGAACCTTTCATGATCCGGATGTCGCGAAAAATCGATCCACGCATCGCCTGGGCACATGGAGATTGAAGGGAAAGCATAAATTAGATTTCTTTTTTCATCCTATTGGACATAAGTATTTTCATTTTACTTACTCTCTGAATGTGATACAATTACGTCCATTATGATTGAAAGGGGAATAAATTTTGCCTAAGAAGATGTTATTAAGCCTATTAATCGGTGCCTCAGTAATGGTAACCGCGGCATGCAGTGATACAGATGAAAATGCAAACGAAGAAGGAACACCGACAGAGGAACAAGCAACTGAAGAAAACGGTGAAACAGCGGAACAACCGGAAATGCCGGAGCCCGATTTGGAAGGCGTACCGGATCTTGTAGCTGAAGTGAACGGAGAAGAAATCGATAAAGAGGAATTCGAATCTGCTTACACGGCGCAATTCCAGCAAATGGCGATGCAAGCTCAAATGTCCGGCCAGGAAGTTGACCAGACTCAATTGAAAGGGCAGATTGCAGAAAGTCTTGTAAGCCAGGAGTTATTGGTACAGGAAACAGAGAACCGTAACATTGAAGCATCTGAAGAAGAAATCAATGAAACGCTGACAGCTCTGGCAGAACAAAATGGCCTCACATCATCAGAGGAATTTTTGACGGCTCTTGAAGAACAGGGATTGTCAGAAGAAGAAGTGATGGGCCAAGTAGAGTCACAGGTGAAAGTGGATAAGTTGATTGCTGAAGAAGCAGGGAATACTGAAGTTTCAGAAGAAGAAATGCAGGAATTCTATGATCAAATGAAAGCACAGCAGGAAGAAGCTGGCGGCGGGGAAATGCCCGCTTATGAAGAAGTGAAACCGGAACTTGAAGCTCAGCTTGCACAGCAAAAGGAAAGTGAAGCTGTACAGGGATTAATTGCAGAACTTCGCGAAGGTGCAGACGTAACAGTCCACATTTAATGATATGAAAAGAACCAGGCCACCCATGATGGGGGCCTGGTTCTTTTTTGTTGAGGATTTTAATTAATATCGTATCCGCCTTCTGAATAAGGCTCAATTAAAAATTCTCAAATAACAGAAGAAAATTAAAAAAGCTCCTCCGGTATGGAGAAGCCTGGATCGAACTTATTTTCCGATGGTTTCCAATGCCTGTTTCACGGTGCTGAAGGTGAAGGCGGAAGACATTGTGATATTGCTGTTGATTGCCACTTGCACCAGTTCAGGGCGCATCCCGCTGGAGGCGACCTGGATGCCCATGATCCGAAGCATATTACCGATTTGGTGAAGTGATACTGCGACATGGGTGTTAATGGTCAGCACCCCGGAGAAATCCATAATCACATAATCCACATTCATGGCAGCGATCTTGGGTACTGCTGTTTCCATGATGAATTTCGTTCTTTCTTCATCAATATAACCGATCAAAGGAAGCACGACGACTTCATCGCGTATGGGGACGATGGGTGCTGAAAGGGAAACCAGTTCCTTTTGCAATTCTGCTTTTGACTGGTCAGAAAGTTGTTCGAAAGCACGTACGGTTTCGTTTAGGCTGACGTCCAAAATACGGTTGATTCCTTTTATAATATGTCCGGTATCCGCTGAGGACAGCTCGATTTCCAGACTGATGCGAATCAGGATATCCGTAAAAATATCACGGGTTAAGGGGTAGCGCACAATGATGTCAGAAATTTTGCCCTCACTGTTCACTTGCATTTGAGCGTTGTTTTTACTCCACTCGATTAAATGCTCAGGCATAAAGTCTTCGTTTTCATTTTTCAGCGATTCGCTGAAGAAGCCCAGAAGTTTAACGTACATGGACAAAGCCGCTTCCTTTTCCTCTTCTGATATTTCTGTCTTGCTGCGGCTTACTACGTACTCGACTACTTCTTTCGAAATGGAATGTGCATTTTCTGAGATATAAGAGGAGAACTGATCGACTGATAACATTACTTTCACACCTTTACATGAGTTCGTACTTCAAGTATAGACTAAATTTATGAAAAATATAGGTTGATTCGAGAAAAGGAAATGGCGAATTATGGATAAGGAAACAGAAAGCCGGAACAGAAAATTCATTTCTGTTCCGGCTGTTGGTGAAGTTTCGGTTCATTCTTTGCGAAAAACCCAGGCTCGTTGGACGACAAAACCGAGTATAAAGAGGATTGTATCGACTATGACCTTTAAAATCACTTCTCCGCGTCCCAGCCATTCAGCATAAAGAAAATGGACCGAGCCGGCAGAAGCCAGCATAATGAAAGCGGCCAGTATAAAATATCGGACCAGTGATTTGTTGGACCCTTGTTTAAAGACTTTGTTGCGGTTGATATAAAAATTGAATAATGAAGACAGTATACGGGCGGCAACCGTAGCGAAAATAATGAAGAGATCAGGCGCCGGATCCCGGAGCAGCTGTATGAACAGCCAATACAATCCGATGTCGAGCGCAAAGGATGCTACCCCCGATAAACCATAAAAAATGAAAACTTTATAAATATGGTATGAATCCCTGAGAGGATTGAAGTGCGATGATTTATTGTCATCGATATAGACGGTTTCGATGCTTACTTCCGTCACTTCGATATTGTTTTCTCTTAAGGCAGCGAGGACATTCATCTCAAATTCAAAGCGTTCACCGATGACTTTCAGCAATTGTGGCAGGTACCTGACGGGTATGCCCCTTAATCCAGTTTGGGTGTCTGTCAGCACAGTTCCGGTTGAAAGGAGAAACAGCAATCGGGTGAAGCGGTTGCCGAAACGGCTCCGGAAAGGGATATTCTTTTGGCTGAAATCCCTCGTCCCAAGCACCACTTTTTCTGGTGTTTTGAACATTTGCTCGGACACCTTCAGGATATCGGTGACCAAATGCTGGCCATCCGCATCAGCTGTAATAACTGCTTCACAGGAAGGCCTATTCTTAAGTATGTATTCGAATGCGGTTTTCAACGCTCGCCCTTTTCCCCGATTGACAGAATGGTTTAGTAGCGTCACTTCTTTATGTGATTCAAGGGATGTGAAAGTAGATGCAAATTCCTCGCTGTTGCCATCGTCGACGACTATAATTTGCCGGAAGCCGGCGGCAATGATTTTTTCGACAGTATCAAGGCATTTTTTATCCGGTTTATATGCTGGGATAATAATCGCAATTTGCTCCACGGATGACCTCCTTTCCGGTCCTGCAGAATCCGCATATGCCATGCGATTAGAAATTGCCGGAACGCTGTGATGTGAAAATCGCTTGAAATAGCATCCTATTGTAAGAATACCCAAGCACAAGGTCTTTCACACAACATCTTAAGAAAATCTTCAGAAACCTTCTCCATATTTATTAAGATTTTCCATATACACTTATGATATTAGTGAAAGGGGAAGACAGTATGATAAAAATCAGAGGGTTGCACCATCATTTTAAAATAGGCAAAAAAGGAGATCAGCGGGAGGTACCGGTTTTGAAGGGGGTCACTCTGGAAGTTGGCAAGGGTGAGATTGTGGCGATTCTGGGTAAAAGTGGTTCAGGGAAATCGACATTGCTCCATATACTGGCGGGATTCATGTTGCCGGAAACAGGATCCGTAATGGTCAATGGCAAGGAAACATCAATATTAAAAGAAGCGGATCAGGCGGATTTCCGGCTGGAAAACTTCGGCTTCATCTTTCAGAATTTCCAGTTGATGCCAGGGTTAAGCGCTTTTGAAAATGTTGAACTGCCGTTGAAAATCAAAGGGATGGATGAAAAGGAACGCAAAATAAAAGTGGGAGAGCTGCTAGAGAAAGTGGGTCTTCATCAAGTCTCGGGCCATTATCCGAACGAACTTTCCGGCGGCCAGCAGCAGCGGGTCAGTATTGCAAGAGCACTCATAACGGATGCGCCCATCATTCTGGCGGATGAACCGACAGGAAGCCTGGATTCAGAGACGGAAAAAGAGATCCTCTTGCTGATTCAATCATTGAACAAAAAGTTGGGCTTAACGTTCGTCATCATCACGCATGACGAAGAAGTGGCTGCTGTGGCAGACCGGCAATATCGCTTGCACGACGGTGAATTGGTGAAAGGGGGACAGCGCTATGCAGTTTAAGGACCAGATCGATTTTATCAAACAGCATATGAAACGCAATAAGCTGCGCGTCGCCACCACCATTCTGGCAGCTACGATGGGCTGCGCATTTCTCATCGTCCTGGCTTCAATCGGTTTTGGACTGCACCAAACGATAACGGACGATGTGCTGGATAATAATCTGGTGACAGAAATTGAAGTTGCCGGGAAAACAGATGGCGAAACGGAGTTATCTTCTGCAGATATCCCCGAAGAGGAACTTGAGGCGATCAGGAAAATGGATCACGTAGCCGCAGTAGTAGAGCGCAATCAGCCGGATGCTGATACGCAAATAATTATCGGAGAGCGGAATACTTATTCACGGGCGATTCTGTCCAGTATGCAGGAAGAGAAAAAGGCTGGTTTTGCTTTATCGGATGGGCAGATGCCGACAAAGCCCACTGAAGTAATAGTCGGTTTTCATTTGGCAGAACGTTTGCTGACAGAAGAAGAGATGAAAAAAGAGGCCGATGGCGAAGAGGTCCAGGGGTTTGCGGGAAATCTGATCGGACAAACGATTGAATTGAAACTGACGCCTTATACGAACGAAGGTGGAGATGCGGCAGAAGCTTCTTCGTGGGAATTTGTGGTGACCGGCATTGCAAAAGAACCGGCGAAAGATTGGATGACAGATACCAGCGTCTATGCCGACTCTTCCTGGGCACCCGTATTCAATGAAGAGTTGGGCCTGGAGCAAGGGCACAAGAATATCCTGGTATATGCGGATGACTTACAGGATGTCGGAGGTATTACCAACGCTTTGAAAGAAGATGGCTATTACGTCTATTCCGTAACGGAAGAGTTGGGTGCCATGAGTGTCTTCTTTAACGCCTTGAAAGCAGGACTGATTTTTGTCGGTACCATTGCAGTGCTGATTGCTTCCATCGGAATTTTCAATACGATGACGATGGCGGTTACCGAACGGACGCGTGAGATTGGTGTCATGAAGGCAATCGGAGCGAAACCCAAGCTGATCCGCAAATTGTTCCTGATGGAAAGTGCTGCAATTGGAATAATCGGGACAGTCCTGGCGGTCGCTATTGCCTACGGCATCAGCGTTTTGGCGAACTGGCTGATTCCAATCATCATTTTGAGTTCATTGGGCGAAGAGGATATGGGCGAAATATCGATTGTCATTTCAACGATTCCCTGGCAGTTGGTAGTCATTGCATCAGCAATCAGTATCGGAGTGGCGATGGTGTCAGGATGGCGTCCGGCACGCAAAGCGACTCAAATCGATGTTATCCAGGCTTTGCGCCAGGAAATGTAATAGAAACAGAAGAAAAGCACGTTCCCCATGGGAGCGTGCTTTTCTCTACTCGTCGACCACTTTGAAATCGACTTCGGCATGGATTTCATAATCTGTTTGTTCACCATCAGCGGTTTCTGTGTAAAAATCAGCATAGCCATTGACGACGTAATAGCCCTCTGGGAATTCATTATTTATTATACTTTTGGTAAATCCGATATAATCCGAGTCATCCTGGTCACTATAGCCGCCGCTGCCGGAATAGAATTCGCGGAGAGGCTCACCTTTCGTGAGTGTTGTCGTAAGCAAAGGCTCGATCATCGGGTAATCCACTTGATAGCCGTGTGTTTTTTCTTCCATAGGAAAAAAGAATGTGGAACCGGCGTGGTAAATATCGATGCTGTCCTGTTCACCAACATACTCAAGTTCAGCGTAAATTTCTACCGGACCGCCACTTGCATATTCTTCCTGCTCCGAAACGAGTCGGTAGATGAAATCACCATCCCTTGCTTCGGCCTCAGTGTTTTGGACTGTAAATTTTTCAATAGAAGAAGAATCTCCATTTCCGGCGTCATCAGCTGTTCCGCAAGCGGTAAGAAAGAGCAGAGGCAGGAATGAAGCCAATAGCGTAATATTTTTCATCGCGCATACACCCCTTTACAGAAGAAGACGGTTCAGAGGGGTGAATGGTTACAGTTTCTAGTCCAGTTTATCTTCCGGTCGCCAGCCTTTTCTCAGCTCGCGAATCGATAATCCGAATGTCATTTGGAGATGGGGATAATCCTTGAAACGGTTCCAGTCACCGCCCCATTCAAAACCGAGTCTTTTGCCAATTTCAGCAACTTCAAACCAGTCGGAACGGCCGTTGCCATTATCATCGCGTTCAATGTCCCAGACGATCGAGCCGTCATCAAGCTGCAACGCGAAATCGATGGCAAGTCCATAATTATGATAGGATTCGCCGCCTTCGGCATAAGTGACGATATTGCCATCGGAACTGCGGCCTTGATGATGCAAGCGGTCCTGTTCCTCAACAGAGCGGAATCCGTCTGTAATGATAATGTCTATGTCGATTTCTGCAGCTTCCTCAACCAGTTGCTGGCTCATTTCTTCTACAATCGGGTGTAATGAATCCGGCAATGGGCGGTCTTCCAACTCTTCACGAAATTCAATTTCACGCTGTACCCAAAAAAACAAAAAACCGCCGAGTACCAGCAGAAAAATTATTATAAAAGCGGTTTTTGCCTGTTTCACTATTCATCACCTCTATGGGTTTTATTTAAGTTAAATTAAGAATCAGTTTACGTATGCCGCTTAACGCTTTGGAAGTGCAAAGAACAATGCTCTTGCGCAAGCTCAAAGGAGCCACTAAATCGCTCCTAAGCTGAGGGAACTTTCTAGAGATATGGAGCAAAACAGCGAAGACGCCCAGGGGACCAAGCGAAGTGCTGAGATCCACTCGGGCGAAGTGAAACGAGACCGAGTTAGCTCAGCGCGAGCCCCCAGGCAAGCGAAGCTGTTTTGCGGAATATCGGCTACTTCAATTATTAATTTCAACTTATATAGTTTATCAAAAATCGCCGCAACAGTATCCTCAGACGGAATTTGGTACGATAGAAGAAACAAGTCTTAGGAGGAATACATATGGTAATTGAGTTGATGAAATCCCACGCCTCGGTGCGTGATTATAAAGAACAGCAATTGACGCGAGAAGAAGTGGAAGAGTTGGTCGGTGCAGCACAATATGCGGCAACATCGCATTTTGTTCAAGCGTATTCGATTGTCTGGGTAACAGATCCTGAGAAACGCCGGAAACTTGGCGAATTGTCGAAAAACGCGAAGCAGATGGAAGGTGCCGGTGCGGTCTTCCTGATGTGTGCGGATTATAACCGGTTAAAACACGCGGTAGAAATGAACGGCGAATCGATCGTATTCGACCAGGCAGAGAATTTGCTGGTAGCGGTCACGGATGTAGGGCTGCTGGCTCAGAATCTTGCTCTTGCCGCAGAGTCGAAAGGCTATGGAATTTGCTATATCGGCGGAGTCCGCAATAATATGGAAGAGATCGCTGAATTGGCTGGCTTGCCTGAAGGTGTGTTTCCGGTCTACGGTTTGACGGTCGGTGTTCCGAATGAACGCAATGAGGTGAAGCCGCGCCTCCCGGTGGAAGCGATCCTTCACGAAAATAAATATGATGAAGAAAAATACAAGAGTATTCTACCGGCATACGACAAGACGATTCAGGAGTATTACGGAAGCCGTGGATCCAACCAAAAAACAGCTACCTGGACACAGCAGATGACGAATTTCCTGAAAAAGCCGCATCGTCCGGATCTCAAAGATGTATTGGCAGCCAGGGGATATAAATTCAAATAATTGTTTCAGGGAGGACGAAACGATGAAATTGGCGATTTTTGGAGCAACCGGCAGAGTGGGCAGCGAAATCCTGAAGCGCGCCTTGGCAGACGGCCATCAGGTGAGGGCATTGCAGCGTTCGCCCAAGCTGGATAAACACCCAAATCTGGAAACAGTGTTCGGCAATGTCCGGCACAAAAAAGATGTGGAACGCAGCATTGCGGGAGCGGACGCGGTAATCAGTGCACTAGGAACAGATAAGACGACGACGCTGACCGACGCTATGCCGTTCATTATCGAGTCGATGGAAGCTCATGATATCAAAAGGGTTATTACCATCGGAACTGCCGGTATTCTTAACAGCCGGCTCGAAGAGGGAAAGCTCCGTTACCAGGGCGGCGATTCGAACCGGAAAATGACATTTGCGGCGGAACAGCACGAAAAAACTTATCGCATGCTGGAGGAATCGGGTCTGGAATGGACCGTCGTCTGCCCGACTTATTTGCCGGACGGCGAAGCAAGGGGCGGCTACCGCGTTGAAAAAAATTTTCTTCCTGAAGGCGGCAAGGAAATCAGCGTGGGCGATACTGCTGAATTTGCCTATCGCCAGCTGGAAGACAGCGCATATATACGAAGCCGTGTGGGATTGTCCTATTAATAACGAAACAGCCCGGAATTTCCGGGCTGTTTTTATTTATGCCCAACTTTGAATGAAATATGCCCAACTTCGGCAGGAATACGCCCAACTTTCTTCGGAATACGCCCAACTTCGATCCAAATACGCCCAACTCGTCACGAAAACGCAAAAACCCGCAAAAGCCGGACAGGCTCTTGCGGGTTTTTCATAATCGATTTTATTACGCAGTGATATCGCGTTTGCTGAACGTGAGATAACTGATCGCCATGAAGATGATGAAATAGACAAGCAGCACGATCACGGACATGGTCATCGTGATATCTTCAACCGGCATAAAACCGGTATAGTACTGCGTCAAATCTGTATGCGTAAACAGGTAGTATTTAACGATTTCATAATCTGCCAGCAGGAAGACCGCCTGAATGCCCGTGAACATCAGGAAGATCGACAAGCCGATCGCAAGTGAGCTGGAGCGGAAAACCGTTCCGAGCATAAACGCGAAAGTGCCGATGATCCAGACACTGGCGAAGCTGAGCGCGACCATCTTAAGACCTTCCAGCCAGAATGATCCTTCAATTACTTCAGAGCCGTTCCATGTAAGGAAGGTGCCATCGCCGATGCCGTAAAAAATCAACCCTGCGAGTGCAGTAACGATGAATAATACGATTGCCAGCAACACGGCATACACCATCGTGGCAATATATTTTGAAGTCAGGATCTTCCAGCGTTTGACCGGACGCGTCAGCAGCATTTTGATGGTGCCCTGTGAAAACTCGGCAGCCACAATGCCGCCGGCAACGATGACAGTGAACAACGTGACAAGGGACATCATGACATATGAGTCAATGACACCTTGTTGCATGCTGTCGTATTCATAAGGAGGCAAGTCGTTTTCGAGGCGGTGCTCGGAAATGGCCACTTCACCTTCAAAATACCTCCGTTGCTCTTCGCTCAAATCAGGATCCTGCAGCATACTCTGATTATAGGCCAGTTCATTGGTTTCAACTTGCTCCCATGTTTCCGTATTATTTACTTCCATCGATTCATTGACCCATTTGGTAATGGCAGCCGATGCCAAAAGGATAATTGCAAGTAAAATGATCATAATCCAGGAAGATTTACGGCTCCATAATTTCATCCATTCATTCTGTGTGAGCTTGAGCAATTTCTCCACCTCCGGTCATTTCAAGGAATTGATCTTCCAAAGTCGCTTGGAAAGGCTGTACCGCGAAAACAGAAACGTCCGCGTTCACCAGCAGTTTTACTGCGCCGGGGACATGTTGTGACTCTGTTTCCACCAACAGGCCGCCGTCGTGCCTGGAAACCGGAAAGCCGATGCCGGATAATATTTCTTCCGCTGCGGCTACAGGTTCGACTTTGAAATAAAATCGGGATTGCTGAAGCTCTTTGACATTTTTGATATCAATCAATTCACCGTTTTGAATAACAGCAATCCGGTCGCATAATAATTCAATTTCCGATAACAGATGGCTGGAAACAAAAACAGCGACGTCGTTTTCGCGGGCAATTTTTTGCAGGTAGAGACGGAATTCCCGGATACCTGCCGGATCGAGTCCATTGGTCGGTTCGTCGAGAATCAGGAATTTCGGATTGTGCAGAAGAGCTTGTGCCAGGCCCAGCCGCTGACGCATCCCCAGGGAATAGGACCCTACTTTTTCGTTGATGCGATTTTTCATACCGACCTGCTGCACCACTTCATCAATCCGTTTTTTCGAAATGCCTTTATGCATCCTTGAAAAGTGCAATAAATTTTTATAGCCCGACATGTATTTGTACATTTCCGGGTTCTCGACAATCACACCGACTTTCTCGATGCTTTCTTCAAAGTGATGCGTTACCGATTGTCCATCGATCAACACATCGCCTTCAGTCGGCTTCATCAATCCGACCATCATCCGGATTGTCGTGGTCTTGCCGGCTCCATTTGGTCCGAGAAAACCGGTAATCTGTCCTTTATACAAATCGAGGTTCAAGTTTTTGATGATTCTCTTGTTGCCGATCGTCTTTGACAAATTTTTAATCTGTACCAATGCCCGCTCATTCATCCTCTTGCACCCGCTTTCGTCTCTTTTGTCATCCATTCCACCATATCCATTCCCGTTTCATCGCGAATTTCATCCAAATGCCTGTGTGCCAATACCTTGCCGTTTTTCAATAGGACCAGTTCATCGAGTAAAGTTTCGACTTCGCGGATTTCATGTGTCGACAGGATTAAAGTCTGGCGTTCCAGGTCCGTGAAGCGGATCAGCCCTTTGACCAAATCGGCTCGTACCATCGGATCCAGTCCGGAGAAAGGTTCGTCCATTAAGTAATAACGGCTTTCACGCCCTAAAGTTGCGGCCATTTTTGCGCGTCCCCGCATCCCTTTGGAAAGATTTTTCATCTTGGAAGAAGGTGAAACTTCGAGGAAGTCCAAAACTTCTTTTGCTTTCAATTCATTGAAATCGGCAAACTGGCTGCGGTAATAGCTGAATAATTGCTCGACGGTGAAATAAGAATAAAACATATCAGCATCCGGAAGATAAGCGATTTCTTCAGCGTGTTTCCTGGAAACGGCCGTGCCGTCAATCCGGATGGAGCCGCTGTCGATTTTGCCGACGCCGGCTATGGATTTCAGCAAAGTCGATTTGCCGCTGCCGTTTTCACCGGCAATCCCTATTATTTTTCCCGTTTCAAGAGTTAAACTAACTCCTTGCAACGCTTTTGTGGAGCCGTATGATTTTTTTACATGGTTCAATTCAATCATTGGATTTCCCTCCTGACCAGTTCGACGATTTCGTCCTTCGAAAATCCATAAGCTTCCACATTGGCGATAAACGATTTCACCAAATCCGCTTTTTTGCTGTCGCGGAGCCTATTCAGGCGTTCTTCATTTTCAGTTATGAATGAACCCTGGCCGCGCCGGGTTTCTGTTAATTCCATCGTTTCCATCTCCTTGTAAACGCGTTGCACCGTATTGGCGTTGACTCCGACTTCGATGGCGTATTCCCGGACAGAAGGCAATTTATCCCCCGGCTTTCTGCGGCCCCGAATAATGTCTCCCGACAGGAGATCAACCAGCTGCTGATAAATCGGCTTGTCCTTGTCAAAATCGAGCCCCATATTAAGCCCTCACTTTCTTCTCGAACCAATAAGCTGTCAGCAGATACAAGAAAACCAATAATAGCGCAGTGACCAGCAGCTGCCCGACTTGAAGTGTCGCCCGATTTTCGAACGAAAGCATCAAACCGTGGGCAATATTCGTTAAGAATTCGGATTTATCCAATCGGATGACCCAAAAATCAGTAGCTGCAATATACAGCTTTGTCGCCATGACCCGGTCCCACATTTCCAGCCCGAAAATAAATAACCCGAATGTGACGATATAAGCGAAACTGCCAATTTTCGGCTTCATTGTGTAAAACAGGGTCAAGTAAAAATAGTAAACGATGGCGACCAACACAGAGAAAAACAGGATTACCGCAACGAAAGCGGCGCCGAAAGGAAGCAGGTTTTCCATTTCAATCAAATCCGGCGCAAAAAGCATGGATACAAATGTAAGTAGGCTTGTCCACAACAGCGAAAGGGCAGTCGCCAAAAACACTATGCCGAATTTGCTGGCGTTGATTTTATGTATCGAAGCACTGGAATGGAAAAATATATCCGGATGGTCCATCTCTTTCGTAAAAAGGATGGAAAGCAAAACGATCGGCACCAGTGTATGTAAGAGCATAACTGTCCCGGAATAAACAAGAAGGCCGAGAAATGATTCAAATGGGAACAGCATCGCTGAACCGAGCGGAATAATAATATCCAGCAGCAATACCAATAATACATAGCCTTTAATAATCGTCCAATCTTTCATTAGTAATCCGCGAAACTGACTCATCATTCCATCTCCTCGTAGTACTGTATTAATTAAATGGTACACTGGTGCAAAACTAAATGCAATAGAAATTTCCAGTTCAATGTCTAACGCAGTATAAAAGAGGGAAAGGATTAGGTATACAGTTTTTAGCGGGGAGGAATAAAAATGAAAGAGTTGCAGGATAAAGAGCAGATACTCATCGCGTATTATGCACAATATTTCAAGGGAGCCACTCTGGAGGATATCAAAGGGCTGGAGCAACGGCTTTCCGACGGTATAGGTGAAGAACGTTACCGGAAGGCAGTCAAGGAATTGGAAGAAGAGGGGCTGGTTTTTGGCGTCGAAAAAGCGGAAGCCCGTCTTAAGGAAGACGGCATAGACAGCCCGATGGCTACCAATAAGGGGATGCTTTACGTAAATAGCGCTTTGAACCTGCAATCTGAAGCTGTGGAAGATCATCAATTGGATTATTTGGAGAACAATCTGGAAAGCAGCGGCCTTGAATTCACACTGGAACCGGTTGAAAAATATATAAGAGAAGTAATTCAGGAACAGGCAAATAAAAAACCGAACGAAAACTCTCCATAAAGAGAAAAAGAAGCAGCCTCCAGAAAAATGGGGGCTGCTTCTCAGGTTGTCGAGAAACCGGCAACTTCTCCAATAATTTCGCTCTAGGCGGACGCTTTCCTCGGGGAGCTGCCTGAGCCTCCTCATCGCTTCGCTCTTGCGGGGTCTCAGGACTAGCTTCGCTCAGTCGCTATGCTCCTTCACTGCTCCCGATGGAGTCGCCGCCTGCCGCTTCATTCAAACCAGTTTAGAAAGAAAATGACTAACTTTTACTTTCTGAAATTCAACCTTTACTCCTTCTGGAGTTGGATCTGAGATATGGAGCAAAACAGCGCAGACGCCCAGGGGAGCAGGCGGATGCCGACGAAGTGCAAGATCCACTCGGGCGAAGTGAAACGAGACCGAGTTAGCTCAGCGCAAGCCCCCAGGCAAGCAAGCTGTTTTGCGCAATATCGGTTTTTATGCTTCTTTTAGATTATAATTCGAGTACGAAAAACGCGATAAAAATAGTCAGCACAACAATTGTGTTGATGATCCTGCCGGTTTTTTTGCTGACGCTGTCATCGAGTGCCGGAAAACGCTCGATAAATTTCATCCCGCCGACAATCAATCCAACTAAAACGAGCAAATTGATAACGATATGCATATCATAGACGTGTACATCAATATAACGCACCAGGATGACAGAGAATGCCAGGATGATGCCATTTACAATATGAATTTTTTTCATAGTAACTCCTTTAATTCGTTTTCAAGAAACGGCTTGGCGGACAGCATACCCGTAAACTGGCGATAGCGTTCCAATTGTCCGGCTTCCGGCTTCCGTCCGGTTTTATAGGCGCGGATCAAAATATTCTTCGGTGTATGTTCCATATCGATAAATTCCATCAATTGTGTCTCGTATCCGATAAGCGACAGCAATTCAGCGCGGATGGAATCCGTCGCCAGCGCACTGAAACGTTCTTTGATCAGGCCGTGCTGCAGCATAATGCCAAGTGCAGGTGATTCGATCTGGTGATTCAGCTCACTTTGGCAGCAAGGGACGCTCAATATGACTTTAGCGTTCCATTTGACTGCGCGGGACAATGCCATATCGGTCGCAACATCGCAGGCATGCAGGGTAACCACCATATCGACTGCCGATTCCTCGTTATAATCATTGATATCCCCAACAAGAAACTCCAGTTGAGCATAGCCCAGATCATCCGCAATCATCTGGCATTCCTCAATGACTTCTTTCTTCAGATCAAGTCCTGTCACCCGAAGATCAAGCCCTTTTTCCACGCGCAAATAATGATACAGTGCAAACGTCAGATAGGATTTCCCCGAACCGAAATCGAGTATGCGCACAGTCCGGTCTTTTGGAAGGTGGACCAGCGCGTCATCGATAAATTCGATAAACCGGTTGATCTGGCGGAATTTATCGTATTTTTGTTTTTTTACGCTGCCATCCAGATTCTGCACCCCGAGACGCACAAGAAAAGGATAAGGGATGCCGTCTTCCAGCAAATATTGTTTTTTCCGGTTATGCGATAATTCAACTTGCTTTTTACCGGTCTCTTCGGTTTTCCAGCTCACTTTGAATTTCTTGGAAAGCTGGATCTGAACTTTTTCTTCCATGAATTGAAAAAGCCCCTGGCGAAACTCCGTGAATAAATTCTCAAGTTCCGCACCCGCTTCTTCTGAAGTTAAATTTTTATGTTTCAGCACATGTTCATGCTGGTACTCGAATTGGATATAATAATTGTTTTTGATTTCGACAGGTTTCAGTTTGACGCGTTTCAAATCGCCCGACTTCTGCCGCGGCTGGCTGATAGTTGCAGAAACAAGCTTTTGCTCATCGAGCTGTTCCGCTAGTTTCATATGCATTTCGTGTAATTCCATGGTAGTTCCTTTCCTGATTCAAGATAAGACAAGTTTATCACGGAACCCGGCAAATGAGACAGTAACTGTTTCCGGAAATGTCACAGCACATATTAAATTATTTAGAATTTTATGATAATATAGTAAGGGAATAAGTTGAACTAAAGAATTTCACATTATAAACCGCTTCGGCGCTGTGGACAAGGGCAGAGATTATGCTCCTGCGCAAGCTCGTCGCAAAGGAGGTTCCATCTTCGTATGGCACACCTTGGCTCCCGCAATAAGCCGAGAAGACCACTCGTCTTATTGCTTCGCCCAGTCCTGAGGCGCGCCGGCGCTAAGGAAACTCTTTAGAGATATGGAGCAAAACAGCGAAGACGCCCAGGGGACCAAGCGAAGTGCTGAAATCCACTCGGGCGAAGAGCCCGAGTTAGTTCAGCGCGAGCCCCCAGGCAAGCAAGCTGTTTTGCGGAATATCGGCTACTATAGAATAGTAGTTCAACACATAATTAGTGAAAACGTTTACACATTGGAGGTAGGGAAATGGCGATTTTACATCAAACTGTCGGACAAACCGTCCGGGAACAAGCATCTCTCCATCCGGAAACAGAAGCATACGTTTATCCGGAACACGGAATCCGCAAAACCTATAAAGAATTTGACGAAGAAACGGACAGACTGGCCAAAGCTTTTATTGGCATCGGCATTGAAAAAGGCGAACATATCGCCATCTGGTCGGATAATAAACGGGAATGGCTGTTGAGCCAATTCGCCACCGGCAAAATGGGGGGCGTGCTGGTCACCGTTAATACGAGCTATCAATCGACTGAACTGGAATATTTATTGAAGCAATCAGATTCGACCACATTGGTCCTCGGTGAAGAATTCAAAGGAAATAATTATATCGATATTATTAATGCGGTTTGTCCCGAGCTCAAGAATTCGAATAAAGGAGATATCCGGAGCGACAAACTTCCACATTTCAAACGCGTAATCGTCATGAGCGAAAACAATTATCCCGGCATCTTTACATGGAGCGAATTTGAAACGTTCGCTGATGAAGTATCTGACGAGCAGCTGGAGGAGCGTTTTGAGTCGATGGATCCGGAAGAGGTCATTAACATCCAATACACATCCGGTACGACAGGGTTTCCGAAAGGCGTTATGCTAACACACCTGAATGTCGTCAATAACGGTAAACTGGTCGGTGATACGATGAACCTGACGGAACGTGATCGTTTGTGCATTCCGGTTCCGTTCTTCCATTGCTTTGGCTGTGTGCTGGGAACGATGGCGGCAGTTACGCATTCAACGACGATGGTCATTGCTGAACAATTCGAGCCGAAAAAAGTGCTGCAGATGGTGCAGGATGAAAAATGCACGGGTCTTCATGGAGTTCCGACAATGTTCATCGCGGAATTGAATCATCCCGACTTTGCATCATTCAATACCTCAACGCTGCGGACCGGCATCATGGCGGGGTCACCTTGCCCGATTGAAGTGATGAAAAAAGTGATCAGCGATATGGGGGCCTCAGAAATCACCATTGCCTATGGCCAAACGGAATCTTCGCCAGTCATCACCCAAACACGGGCGGACGACGATATTGAGAAACGGGTTTCGACTGTTGGTAAACCTCATGCGGAAGTAGAAGTGAAGATTATCGATCCGACCACTGGTGAAACGGTGCCGATTGGAGTTCCGGGAGAACTCTGCACACGGGGCTATCATATTATGAAAGGCTATTACCAAAACGAGGAAGCAACGAACAATGCAATCGATTCGGAAGGCTGGCTGCATACGGGCGATATTGCAATGGAAGATGAAGACGGTTATATCGCGATCACCGGCCGCATCAAAGACATGGTCATACGGGGCGGGGAAAATATTTATCCGCGGGAAATCGAAGAATTCCTTTACAGTCATGCGGCCATCCAGGATGTGCAGGTCGTTGGCGTGCCGGATCCGAAATACGGAGAAGAACTGATGGCCTGGATCATCCTGAAAGAAGGGGAACAGCTGGATTCGGAACAGCTCCGCAATTATTGCACCGGCAAAATTTCACGGCATAAAATTCCGAGGTATTTCGAGTTCACCAAAGAGTACCCGATGACAGCTTCAGGTAAAATCCAAAAATTCAAACTGCGTGAGCAATCCATAGAGCTGACAGAAAAAAACTGAAGGTATTCAGCATTTATTTTTAAGGAACTGAAACCAGTATAAATGAGTCATGGCGCTGCGCCTATTGCGGCGCTTTTTCTTTCGATTAGTCAATAGTTTTAAGGGTGCCGCCCGCTATCCAGAACAGCAGAAATTGTTTAATCCCTCCGGTTTCAGGGGAAAGGGGGAAAGTAACAATTATCTTGAATACAGGATATTTGGTTGTACTGTAACTGCCCTGGAAACATTATAAAAAAGGAGAGATGTGCAAAATGGCAAATGTAAAATTAGCGATTATTTATTACAGCTCGACGGGTACCAACTATCAGTTGGCCAGATGGGCTGAAGAAGCGGCTAAGGAAACGGGAGCGGAAGTGAAACTTGCAAAAGTGCAGGAAAACGCACCGGACGCAGCAATTGATTCGAATCCTGCCTGGCGTGAGCATTTGAATGCAACCACTGATGTGCCGACAGCAGAGGTTGATATGCTGGAGTGGGCGGATGCAATCATATTCAGTGTACCGACTCGTTTCGGCCACGTTTCTTCACAAGTCCAGCAATTCCTGGATACAACAGGCGGCTTGTGGGCACAAGGGAAACTGGCAAACAAAGTTGTGAGCGGAATGACCTCCGCACAAAATCCTCATGGCGGACAGGAAGCGACCATTCTTGGGCTCTATACCTCCATGTTCCATTGGGGAGCGATCATTGCGGCTCCTGGCTACGCAGATCCAGTTCTCTTTAAAGCCGGCGGGAATCCATACGGCACAAGTGTGTCAGTCGATCAGGATGGTAATATGGTGGAAGATGTGCAGGATGCAGTCATCTATCAGGCGAAACATACAGTAGAAGTGGCCCAGTGGATTAAAGATGGTAAGGGCCAGCAATAATATGACAGATAAAAGCAGATGAGACAATAGACTTCTCATCTGCTTTTTCTGTATGTTTAAAGATGCAATCAAAAAATATTAAGGGAAATTTGCAGTGAATCCATATAAAAGATTTGCTATTTAAATTACGGACGGAGTGATTCAGATGTTTTGGAACACGCTGCTTTATATTATAGGTTTTGTACTTATTCATCTTTTTTCAAAAAATATGAAGTTTCTTGATGTGGTACCACGCAGTCGGTTTTTATCTGGCGTCGGTGGCATATCGGTAGCATATGTATTTTTGCATCTTCTGCCTGAGTTGGGCCATTTTCAACAGGACCTGGAAGGGGAACTGGGTGAGAGTGCATGGGGGTTTATTGAAAGCCACATCTATTTGATGGCGATGATGGGACTTGCCATCTTTTATGGTTTGGAAGTGATGGTCAAAAAATCAAAGAAAAAGAGAGGCAGGAAACCCCAGGCTGGGGCAGGCGTTTTCTGGTTGCATATTGGGACATTTATTTTATACAATTCCCTGATCGGATATTTACTGGTCCATGATCAGTTTGAAAACAGGTGGGGAATGTTCTTTTATTTTGTTGCGATGGGGCTGCATTTTATTACTATTGATAAATCTTTGCGCAGCACTCATGAAAAGGATTATGACAAATACGGGCGATGGCTTTTGACTACGGCAATTATTATTGGCTGGCTGGTTGGGATTTTGACGGAAGTAAGAGAAGTAGTCGTCTCTTTCCTTGTAGCGTTATTAGCCGGAGGCGTAATCCTGAATGTCATGAAAGAAGAACTTCCCGAAGAACGGGAAAGCAGTTTTCTCTCTTTCGCGATAGGGATGTTGGCTTACTCTGTATTGTGGCTTTTGATATGAAATAAAAAATAATAGCATTTTCTGACTATTCGGAGTATAATCCAACTCATAGAAATAGGTATTACGATGCGAGTCTTTTAAACTATTATGCTGTGAGGTGGCTAAAATGGTGGAAGAAGAGGAAAAAGTCGTTTTCGTTTGCGAACTGTACAAATTACGCGATGAGTATCGGAAATGTCCGGACCTCTCTTTGCGCGTGCAGATTCAAGAAGATATCACATTGCTGCAAAAAGCCCTCACCACTTTGGAAAATGGAATGGACCCTTATCCCAATAGAACCTGAAACCCGCAAACTTTAAAAAGTATGCGGGTTTTCGTTGTGTGCCCGGCATGGGCGTAATCTATAGGGTGCAAGTCCCGAACTGTGAAGGCAGAAGTAACAGTCAGCCAAGCGCAAGGGTGTCCACGGCGACGTGGAATCTGAAGGAAGCGGGCGGCAAACCTCCGGTCTGAGGAACACGAACTTCATAGAAGGCTATGTGCGATTGGGTGAGTCTGCAACACAAGGCAAAGCCCTTTCTGCCGAAGGTCGCATGCAGTAAATGAAGCAGATAGGTGGAGGGAAAGATTGCGTTCTTACCCGGGGAGGTCTGATTGGCACGCCAAGTACCCTTGGTAACCTACCCAGTGATGGGTAGCTGAACAATCAGAAGTCAGCAGAAGCCATAGTACCATCTCGTCTCGAGACGAGTGGGAAGGGCTGAACAATTAAGAGAGAACAACATCTTGGCAGGCAGTTTCTGCGCTGAACACAGACAACCCGTTAGGGCTTACTTGTTTGGAGGACGTGGTGAATTCCACTGGGGACATCAAGAGGGTGGAGCAGAACTGGATAAAGAAGAACCGTTGTTCACGGAAAGAGGCATAACGAATGTTAATGGAACAGATTCTATCACGGGAAAATTTAATACGCGCCCTGAACCGTGTGGTTCGTAATAAAGGAAGCCATGGTGTCGATGAAATGCCCGTACAAAACCTGCGAGCGCACGTCATCGAACACTGGGACACCATGAAAATGGAACTTCTGTCGGGAACCTACCAGCCGCAGCCGGTCCGCAGGGTCGAAATCCCGAAACCTGACGGCGGCATGCGTCTGCTCGGCATCCCTACCGTGATTGATCGGTTCATTCAACAGGCGATTGCCCAAGTGTTGTCGTCTATCTATGACCCGACGTTTTCCGACCACAGTTATGGATTCCGTCCAAAACGGAGTGCCCATGGGGCGGTCAAGAAAGCGAAAGAGTTTATGATGGAAGGCAATCGTTGGGTGGTCGATATCGACTTAGAGAAATTCTTCGACCGGGTGAACCATGACAAGCTCATGGGGCAACTCACGAAACGAATCGAGGATAAGCGTCTGCTTCAGCTCATTCATAAGTATCTGAAAACCGGCATCATGATAAATGGGGTCGTGATGAACAGTGAAGAAGGCACTCCGCAAGGAGGTCCCCTCAGCCCACTTCTCTCGAATATTGTTCTGGATGAATTGGACAAGGAACTCGAGAAACGTGGTCACAAGTTTATCCGCTACGCCGATGACTGCAATATTTATGTGAAAACACCCAAAGCAGGAAATCGGGTCATGAAGTCGGTGACCTCTTTTATTGAAGGAAAGCTGAAGTTGAAAGTGAATGTGAATAAATCCGCAGTAGACCGACCGTGGAAACGGAAGTTCCTCGGTTTCAGTTTCACGTTCCATAAAGAACCCAAGGTGCGGATTGCCAAAGCGAGTATCAACCGGATGAAAGACAGAGTCCGAGAGATTACCTCACGAAAGAAACCGTACTCCATGGAAGTTCGAATCGAGAAGCTGAACCAATACTTGACGGGCTGGTGCGGTTATTTTGCGTTGGCAGATACCCCCAGCATATTCAAGAACCTTGAATCGTGGATTCGAAGAAGACTCCGCATGTGCATGTGGAAGGATTGGAAAAAGCCGAGCACAAAAGTGCGAAAGCTCACTGGACTAGGCATTCCGAAAGGAAAGGCGTACGAATGGGGCAATTCACGGAAGAGCTACTGGCGGATTTCAAAGAGTCCGGTATTGCATAGAGCCCTCGGCAACTCCTACTGGAGTTCCCAAGGGCTCAAAAGTCTGGTAGCACGTTATGAAACTTTGCGTTATGCATCTTAATTGAACCGCCGTATACCGAACGGTACGTACGGTGGTGTGAGAGGTCGGGAGTTAATCACTTCCTCCTACTCGATTGCAGAAAGGGATTATTTCCCGGGAAATAATCCCTTTCTTTTTGTGAACAAGGCTGTAACAATATCGCTGATTTTCTGCAGCGCTCAGACCCTCGGAACGGAATATGGAGCAATATCCTTTATAATAGGGTTATATGAATGGAGAGGGAGAACTGTATGAAGGACTTGAAACGGCTTGCATTTGAACAGAAAAAAGAAGTTGGCCTGCTGATTGCGATGTCTGTCCTGAAAGGGGCGGCGACAATCGGCCAGGCTGTATTTTTCGTTCTTACAGTGGATGGGGTCTTTATGAAGGATCGAAGTTTTGCAGAAATACTGCCGTTTCTCTATGCATTGTTATTCTCCATCATCATTCGGTCTCTCTCCAGTTACGTTATCGGACGAACAGGTGTCGAAATGGCTGCTGCTGTTAAACAACAGCTGCGAATGAAACTGATCCGTTCTTTTGCCGAAGACCCTTTACTGTCTTCTGCCGAAAGCCATTCCGGCCGGAAAGTCAGTTTGCTGATGGATGCCGTGGATGAGACTGACGGCTTTTTCAGTAAATACATCCCTCAATTGATTCAAAGTTATATTATTCCGCTGATGCTGCTGGTGGTGGTTTTTTCCCAAAACTGGACGACGGGTTTGATTATCCTGGTAACAGCACCATTCATCCCTGTTTTCATGGCCATCGTCGGCAAGCGGACAAAACAAAAAGCTGACGAAAAAATGGAGCAGCTCAACAGGTTTTCCGGAACTTTCCTGGATATTCTGCAAGGGCTGACGACATTACGTTTATATGGACGAGGCAATGAGCAGAAAGAAAAAATTGAAAAGAGCAGCAAAAATTTTCGGGATTCCACTGTTGACGTCTTGAAGTCGGCCTTTCTGTCTTCATTGACACTTGAGTATATTTCGATGTTGAGCATCGGGATCATCGCTCTGGAAGTCGGATTGCGGCTTGTTGTTTTTGATAATATCAGTTTCTTCAGTGCCTTCTTTATCATGATCCTGGTACCGGATTTCTTTACGATGCTGAAAGATTTCGGCAGTGCCTTCCACACGGCGCGCGGCAGCGTATCAGCCTCGCAGCTCCTGAATGATGAGCTTTCGAAAGACCGGAAGCCCGTAGTGTGGGGAGATCTTGATTTGAAAGAAGGACAGGTTCCGCATATCAGGCTCCAAAGGATCAGTTTTTCTTATAACAGCGAATTCGGATTGAACAATATTGACCTGGAACTGGAGCCTTACAGTCAAGTTGCCATCATCGGAAAGAGTGGTTCGGGTAAAACGACAATGATGCATATTATTGCCGGGTTATTGCCGGTAATGGAGGGTGAAATTCTGGTTGACGGAAGAAGTCGGAGCGACCTTAGTGAAGACTCCTGGTTCTCGCAGCTCAGCTATATTTCCCAATCTCCTTATCTGTTTGCCGGTACAATCAAAGAAAACATCGCCATTGGCACCAATAGAGAAGCAAACCAGGAAGAGATTGCTGCAGCGGCGGAAAAGGCCGGAATTTCAGAACTGATCCATTCACTGCCGGAAGGATATGACACAATGGTCGGCGAAGGCGGGCGCGGTTTATCCGGGGGCGAAAAGCAGCGAATTGCTCTTGCCAGGGCTTTTTTGAAAAAGCCTGCCATTATCCTGTTTGATGAACCGACGACCGGTCTTGATCTGCAGACAGAAATGGTCCTGCAGCAGTCGCTGGCAGAGCTCTCACGTTACGCAACAGTAATAACAGTGGCACACAGATTGCACACGATCCGGTCTTCTGACAAAATCATTTATCTTGAGAATGGCCATTTGGCTGCTTCCGGAACACATGAAGAGCTGGCCTCAAGCTTCGAGCCATATCGGGATCTGCTGCCGCTTCAACAGGGAGGTGCATTGCGTTGAAAGAATTAACCCAGATACTGCTATTAACCTTGCGGGAAAAACGGGATGTGGCATTGGCAATTGTTTTTGGGGTGCTTGCAGGTTTTGCAAGTGTCGCGTTATTGGCTTCCAGCGGCTATTTGATTTCCAAAGCGGCTTTGACTGGACAAATGACGGTGCTGATCGTTATTGGTGCATGCCTGAAACTATTCGGATTGAGTTCAGCAATCAGCCGCTACTCAGAAAGGCTGTTTTCGCATAGAGCGACTTTCACGATGCTTGGCAATCTGAGGGTTTCATTTTTTGAAAGACTCGCTCCTCTTGCTCCGGAACTTTACGGGAAATACCGCAGCGGAGATCTGCTGGCCAGAATTATCGGGGATGTGGAGAGCTTACAGAACTTTCTGCTGCGTGTCTTCTATCCGCCCGTTGTTTTATTGATGGTTTTTTCCGGCACTATTCTTTTTACCCTCTATTTTTCAATCTATACAGCAATTCTTCTGGCTATTGGATACCTTCTCACTGCTGTGATGGTTCCGGCTTACTTCGCCTGGAGAAAAAGTCGGAAAGATTGGAAGATAAGGGAGAGCCGCGGGGTTTTATCTGCAGAAGCAGCTGAGTTCCTTTTCGGTTTCCGCGACTTGAAAATTTACCAGCAGCTGAACGGTAAGGAACAGCAATTGGTAAAAATGGTCGATTCTTATCAGGATGAACAGAAGAATGAAGGGAAAGAAGAAGTGTACAGCCAGTCGACCAATGGTTTCCTCGCACTTCTGGTCTCATTGGCGGTTCTTGCAGCTGGTGCCTATTCCACTGCTGCCGGTGAATTGGATGGCTTGTTCCTGGCGATGCTCGTAATGGTTTCTTTGGGCGTTTTTGAGAATATTTCTCCAATGGCAGCGTTTCCGGCACATTTTGAAGAAAGCCGCAAAGCGGCCGTCCGGCTCGAATCCATCGTAGATGAAACACCCCGTATAAAAGGAGAGGCAGAGTTGCCGGTGGGACCGCTGACCATTTCCGCGGAAAATCTGCATTATATTTTTCCAGGGGAACAGCGGCCGGCTTTGGAAGACATCACTGTTGATTTTCCGGTGGGCAGCAAAACGGCGATTGTCGGACCAAGCGGTTCTGGAAAATCCACTCTTTTAGCGGTGCTGATGGATATACTGCCGGCTAAAGGAGGTCATGTTCTTTTCAATGGAAGGAAATCAGAAGAATTTTCTCAGGAAAGCATTTGGCAAAGGCTCAATGTGGTGCTCCAGGAAAACCATTTCTTCTATGGTACAATCCGCAGTAATCTGCAATTGGCCGATCCGCAGGCTGATGACAAAGAGATGAATGCGGCTCTGGAAGCAGTGGAGTTAAGCGATTTTTCTCTTCAAATGGAAGTTGAAGAAAAAGGGCAAAACCTTTCCGGAGGACAAAGGCAGCGTCTTGCAATCGCAAGAGCGATTTTGAAACGGAGTCCATTGTGGATGCTTGATGAACCCGTTTCATCTGTTGACTCAGCTACAGGCAAGGTTATTTATGAGCGGTTGTTTAAAAATAATCCGGACAGCTCCTTCATCATCGTAAGCCATGACTTGAGCGGACTCGAGGGGATGGATCAAATAATCGTCCTGGAAAACGGCAAGCTGATTGAGAGTGGTTCTTACGCTGAATTGATGAAACGGCAAGGGTATTTTTATGGATTGAAAGAAATCGAGCAACAGATTATGGCATAAAGCAATGAAAAAACCGCCGAGAATTTCTCGGCGGTGTGAGTGTTTGATGGCAAAGCTTATGTAGCTTTGCTTTTTATTTTGCTAAAAAGTCCTGCTCTTTTTTCGCGTCTTCCAATCTCATCTGTTCCAGTTCCAGCCGCAGTTTCTGCGTTTCAATAACATAATTTTCATGCTTAAGCTTTTCAAGTTCAACTTCGCTTTCAATCATCTTATGCTTCAGCTTGGTTTGGGTTTCCAGATGGGATGTGATGATCGCTGCTAACGGGATGGAAAAAATCATTACAATTGCAACCAGATAAATCATGGATTCCACCTCTTTTAATGGGACATCTTAAATGCATTAATGTTACTTTACCCTGCTTGCTGAAAAAGGAAACTATACAAGTCGAACAAAAGAGAAAGCATAAATATGCCGCTTCGTCGCTTTGGACATGGCAAAGGTTATGCTCCTGCGCACTGCTCGTCGCAAAGGTGCGCCATCTACGTTTGGCGACCTTAGCTCCCGCAATAAGCCGAGAAGAACACTCGTCTTATTGCTTCGTCGGCATTCGCCTGCTCCTGAGCCGCGCCGTTGCTGGGTGATAAACTCTGGCGTAGAGAGTCTCTAAGATATGGAGCAAAACAGCGAAGAGTTGACCGAAGCCTGCGAGGGCAACTCTTTGCGACGAAGCAGCGCAGCGATGCAGGAGCACGGGTTTAGGCAAGCGAGCTGTCTTGCGGAATATCGATTATTAGCTCAACCCGTATTGCCTGTTTCGACAAATACATGACAAGTGTCATGTATGAATCCGTGCGTTTATGACTTATTTAACCTTGCCATTTTTATTATTATTAGGTTAATAAGTTAAACGGACGCAAAATGTCCGAACTAGGAGGATGATTATGAGTAAAGAAAAAACAGCACAACTCCGTAAATTCGTGAAACCCTTTGAACAGGCCGATGTAAAAGCAAGTGTCAAACAAATGGTTAACACTATACCGCCATTCTTCCTGTTTTGGTTCCTTGCGTATCTGGCATTGGATGTTTCAATCTGGTTGACCATTGCGGCATCAATCGTTGCAGCAGGATTTGTCATTAGAACATTTATCATTTTCCATGATTGCACACACGGTTCCTTCTTTAAGAACAAAAAAGCGAATGCCGTTGTCGGAACAATTACCGGGATAATTACTTTATTCGCGTTTGAAAAATGGAAACGCGAGCATACAATTCACCATGCATCAAGCGGAAACCTTGATAAGCGTGGAGTTGGCGACATCTGGGTCATGACAATCGATGAATATGTAGAAGCTTCGAAATGGGAACGTTTCAAATACCGCATGTACCGCAACCCGCTGGTCATGTTCGGATTTGGTCCTTTGTTCCTCGTATTGATTTCAAGCCGTTTCAACCGTAAAGACGCCCGTAAAAAAGAGCGCAATAACACGTACTTGATCAACTTCTCGTTAGTGGTCATCTACTCACTTCTTATTTGGACAATCGGCTGGCAGGCATTCGTGATTGTGCAAGGTACGACGATGTTCGTTGCCGGCGCATTCGGCATTTGGCTTTTCTATGTCCAACATACATTTGAAGATTCGTACTTTGAAGATGAAAGTGAATGGGATTATGTGAAGGCAGCTATAGAAGGAAGCTCTTATTACCAGCTTCCGAAAGTTCTTCAATGGGTTACAGGAAACATCGGTTTCCACCATGTGCATCACTTGAGCCCGCGGGTTCCGAATTATAATTTGGAAAAAGCACACGAATCAACACCGCCTCTTCATCAGGCAACGACGATCAATATCAAATCAAGCCTTAAATCTTTGCGCTATAAAGTCTATGATGCAAATAATAAAACCTTTGTAACTTTTGGTGACATCAAGCATCTTCTGCAAGATTCCAAGAAGACAGCTGAAAATTAACTTGAAAAGCCATTCCCTCAGCGGAATGGTTTTTTCTTTGGTCCCGAATTTGGTATCATGAATAATAACAGCAACAGGAGGATGAGCTTATGCAAAGCTGGTATCAATTATTTCCGAAAAATCCCTGGCTCAGCCTATATGCCTGGGTAATCTTTTGTATTTTGCCTTTCTTCTTCATTTTCCGGTCGTCATCTCCGATTGAAATTACCGTCGGCATTGTCCTTTTGGGGTTATTCTTTTTGGCGTACCGTTTGTCAGTCAACTCAAGAAGCGGCTTTGTTTACGTATGGGTAAGCCTTGAAATGACGGTCAATATCGTATTGACCTATCTTTTCGGATATGTGTATCTTGCGATTTTCGTGGCTTTTTTTATTGGCAATATACGCAACAAAGTCGGTTTTTTTATCATTTATGGCATCCACATCGGAACGACCATCGCAACAGTAGCGTTCGGTATCGCCTTGCACAGCAATCTCTTTATGTCCCAGTTGCCATTTGTCGTGTTGACGATTCTGGGCGTTATCCTGCTGCCTTTCAATACTTATAACCGCAATAAACGCGAAAAGCTCGAAGGCCAATTGGAAGACGCGAATAAACGGATTTCACAATTGGTTATTATAGAAGAAAGAGAACGGATTGCACGGGATCTTCATGATACGCTCGGCCAAAAACTCTCGTTGATGGGCTTGAAAAGTGATCTGGCGAGTAAATTGATTTACCGGGATCCGGAAGCTGCGCTGAATGAAATCAATGACGTCAGACAGACTGCGCGCACTGCTTTGAAAGAAGTCCGTGAATTGGTGTCGGATATGCGGGGCACCAAGCTGGAAGATGAACTGCTAAGGGTACAGCAGATTTTAAAAGCGGGAGAAATCGATTTTGTCCTGTATGGCAGTCCGAAACTGAAAAATACGCCTTTGCTGGTGGAGAATGTACTCAGCATGTGTTTGAAAGAAGCGGTCAATAATGTCGTTAAGCACAGCCAGGCGACCAGATGCACAATTCTAATTAAACAGACGCCTCAGGAAGTATTGGTGCAAGTGCAGGACGATGGAGTCGGCTTGCCGGAAACTGGCGTATTTATGCAAGGAAATGGCCTGGCAGGAATGCGGGAGCGTCTCGAATTCATCAACGGCTCTGCCGATATTAAAGGTGCGGAAGGGATGACTTTGAACATTCGGGTACCTAACGTGATTCTTTATAATTCCAAGGGGGAGATGGCATGATTCGAATCGTATTGGCGGAAGACCAACGCATGATGCTCGGAGCATTGGGGTCGTTGCTCAACCTTGAAGAGGATATGGAGGTAGTTGGAATGGCTGCAAACGGCCAGGAGGCTGTGGATCTTGTCGCAGATCTGAATCCCGATATATGCATCATGGATATTGAAATGCCATTAAAAAGTGGGTTGGATGCTGCCGAACACTTGAAAGAACATCCTTGTAAAGTTATTATCCTGACAACATTCGCACGTTCAGGCTACTTTGAGCGGGCAAGGAAAGCCGGTGTCAGTGGTTATCTGTTGAAAGACAGCCCAAGTGAGGATCTCGCCACTTCAATTCGCAGCATCATGGACGGGCGCCGCATTTACGCTCCCGAACTCGTTGATCTTGCGTATGAGGGGGACAATCCGTTGACTGAACGGGAAAAACAAGTAATGGAATTAATTGCACAGGGACGCAGCACCAATGAAATCGCAAGCGAATTATTCATTACGTCCGGTACCGTACGGAATTACATCTCCACTATTCTTGATAAGCTGGAAGTCGGCAACCGGATTGAAGCCATCTCCCGTTTCAAAGAAAAAGGCTGGTTCAAGTAAATGATTCTTTCTGAATAATCCAAGTAAAAACCGACGAAGAAAATGCTGATTCTTCGTCGGTTTTTTTGTGCCATTTTGAAATCCAGCAATGCTTTTTAATCCTCATGACAGGTTCATCAAGGCTCATTCATATAATTTTTCTTCGAGTTTTCCGTCTTCCGTGTAGATGTGGAGCTCGCCGTTATTTTTATTGACGTAACGTTTGGCGTCACCCATCAGTTCTTCTTTGGTTTCTTCAATCAGAATCGCTTTCTTGCTGTCTTTTTTCTTCAGCTGCCAGCCTTCATCATGGGACCGGATTTCATAAACAGGCTGTGTTTCATCACCGTGGACACTGGATTTGGCGCGGTCGAGCGCAATCGGAATTGCCCGTCCTTCTTCGTAGCCGTCACGCAATAAAGCATTGGCAATTTCAATAGCTTTGTTTCGGACGTCAGCGTTTAAATTCTTGAATGAATCCGGATAATCATCTTTATTCCATGGCACCATAATCGCCTCCTTGCCTCTAATTTCCCCATTTTAATAGGAAGTAAAACAAAAAATTACTGGTATTAAAGACTCAGGATGTTACAATAGAAACGAAGGGGGAGATAAGATGTCAGATTTAACTTATCAAATCATAGCGCTAATTATTTACCTCATCGCTATGTTGTTCATCGGATGGTATGCTTATCGCAAAACCGTCAATTTATCAGATTACATGCTCGGAGGACGTGGTCTCGGACCTTCCGTAGCTGCACTCAGTGCAGGAGCATCCGACATGTCGGGCTGGTTGTTAATGGGACTTCCTGGTGCCATTTACGTCAGTGGTCTAGTGGAAGTTTGGATAGCGGTCGGATTGACGATCGGTGCCTATTTAAACTGGTATTTCGTGGCGCCGCGTTTGCGCGTCTATTCACTCGTAACGAAAGACTCGATTACAATCCCGAGTTTTCTGGAAAATCGCTTGAGAGATTCTTCACGATTATTAAGAATTGTTTCAGGTATTATAATTCTAATTTTCTTCACGTTCTACGTGTCTTCGGGGATGGTCGCAGGTGGTGTATTCTTCGAAAGTTCATTTGGAATGAGCTATCAGGTTGGTCTGCTGGTCGTAGCCGGAGTAGTTGTAGCATATACTCTATTCGGCGGATTCCTTGCAGTCAGCTATACTGACTTTGTACAAGGTGTTATGATGTTCCTTGCCTTGATCGCAGTTCCTACTTTAGGGATTTTCGCGACTGGCGGATTCGGTGAAACTGCGGAAAGCATCCGTGCTGTAGATCCGACATTGCTTAACTTTACAACCGGTGCTTCAGCCATCGGTGTCATATCTGCTTTAGCCTGGGGCCTTGGTTACTTTGGCCAGCCTCATATCATTGTCCGTTTTATGGCAATCAAAACTTTGGGTGAAGTACGTCAGGCACGCCGCATCGGTATAGGCTGGATGATCATAAGCCTGCTTGGTGCCACTGCAACTGCTTTGGTAGGTATCGCCTATTTCCAGCAGAATCCGACTGCAACATTGACGGATCCCGAGGCAGTGTTTATCGCACTCGGTCAAATCCTGTTCCACCCGCTTATTGCCGGACTTATGTTAGCAGCAGTATTGGCTGCCATCATGAGCACGATTTCATCTCAATTGCTCGTGAGTTCATCCGCATTGGTGGAAGATTTATATAAGATTGCATTTAAAAAGAAAATTTCAGATACGATTGTTGTGAATCTTGGCCGTGCCGGCGTGTTGCTGGTTGCGATTGTAGCTGCTTTCCTTGCATGGGAAAGAAATGCGACAATTCTTGACTTGGTTGCCTATGCCTGGGCAGGCTTCGGTGCTGCATTTGGCCCGCTGATTCTCTTGTCATTATTCTGGCGCAAATTCACTAGCATGGGCGCATTGGCCGGTATGATCGTTGGTGCCGCTACTGTCATCATCTGGGACTTGGCTGGAACTGCTGAAGGAGATGATGGTGCAACTGCAACTACCAACTTCATTGGCAGCGTCTACGAAATCATTCCAGGATTCATTCTGTGTTTATTGGTTGCATGGTTGGTAAGTCTTATTACATACAAACCGAATGCAGAAATTGAAACAGAATTTGATGAAACTGTACGTTTGATTAAAGAAGATAAATAAGTATAGAAAAGCGACAGCACCCGTTAAGCTCTGGGAGGCATAAGACAGATCAGCAGAGTGGCGTTTTTCGCCACGGCAGTTGGGTTGGCTTATGACCCGAAGAGCTGGGTCGCTGGAGTCTGGACAATAAAGAAAAAAGCTCAACCCTTCCGTTAGGAAAGGGTTGAGCTTTTTGTTTTGGTCTTTCTATTTCCGCTGATCCTTGCGGGCTTCGCGTTCCAATTTTTTAAACTGGCGCACATCCGATTTGCGTACTGGCGGCGTTTCATTGCGAATGAGTTTTATGAATGACCAGACCATCAGCAGCAGCAGCACAGTAAACGGCAGTGCAGAGATTAAGGATGCAGTCTGCAGCGCTTCGAGGCCACCTGAGAAAAGCAGTACAGCAGCGATTGAAGACATCAGTACTCCCCAGATCACTTTAAAGGCTGTCGGTGGATTCAGACTGCCGAAACTTGTCATACTCGCCAGAATGTAAGTGGCGGAGTCAGCAGAAGTTACCAGGAATGTAAAGATCAATAGGATGGCGGCTACTGACATAATAGTTGTAAGTGGCAGCACATCGAAAGTCTGGAACAATGCCGAAGTCAGATCGTTATCGACCGCTTCTGCGATTCCAGCTCCATTATTCAAATCGTAATACAACGCAGTTCCGCCAAATACGGCGATCCAGACACAGGCGATTGCCGGTGGAATGACGAGAACTCCGAGAACAAATTCGCGGATTGTGCGGCCGCGGGAAACACGGGCTACAAAAGCGCCGACAAATGGCGACCAGGCAATTGCCCAAGCCCAGTAGAAGATGGTCCAGCCGCGGACCCATTCGCCGTCCGCGTAAGGTTCCATCCGGAGACTGTATTGCACGAAGTTTGTAATGTAGTCACCTAAAGCGAGAGTGAAGGTTTCCATGATAAAGACGGTTGGTCCGGCAAAGAATACGAATACCATCAGAACCAAAGCAATGCCCAGGTTTAAATTACTTAAATAAGCGATTCCTTTATGTAATCCGGTGGATGACGATAAAGTATAAGCGGCAAACATGACTCCGATGATTGTCAATTGGATGGTGAACGAATTTTCAATACCGAAAACTGCGTTCAAACCGCCATTCATCTGCAGTACGCCAAGACCGAGGGAGGTAGCAATCCCCATGACGGTGGCAATAACAGCAAGTGAATCAATGGAATGCTTGATCAGTGGCTTGGTACCGACCACCGGCGCCAGTGCAGTTGAAACAAGTCCGGATTTTTTTTTCCGGAATTGCAGGAATCCGATAACGAGTCCGACTATCGCGAATACGGACCATTGGCTGACGCCCCAATGAAAGAATGAGTAGCCCATCGCAATGCGGGCAGCTTCCGTAGTTTGTGCTTCATTGCCAAAAGGGGTGGTGAAGAAATGGCTCATCGGCTCAGCTACGCCCCAAAATACGAGGCCAGCGCCGAAACCGGCTGAAAACAGCATGCCGATCCAGGTGAAGAATGGGAATTCCGGACGGTCTGTATCTGCTCCAAGGCGGATATTACCGTATTTACTGATGGATATAAGGATGAGGAAAAGGGTAATGATGAATACCGCGAGCAAGTAGAACCAACCAAAATTATCGGTTGTAAAACTGAATAAGGTATCTGATACTGATTTGAATTGTTCGTTTACAAACGCTCCAAGCATTACAAGCAGCAGAATCACTGCTGTTGAAACGATGAAGACGGGATTTGTCCATAACTTTTTGTCCATGTCGACCTCCTGATTTTTTTTGAAGATATTTTTCTATATACCCCAGCCTATCGAAAATAACGCATGAAAACCACCCATATGGGAAAAAGGAAAGAATTTAGAGGGGATTTTATAGAAGGAAGTGAGCTTGGGAAGTTTCAAAAGTTCTTGTTACATCCCTTGAAATTTAAATAAATAAAGGAAGTGAATCGATGAAATTTGATCATGTTGTACATTTTACGGACAGCACTCCGGAAGATACGGTAAGTTTCTGGAAACAGCAAACTCTGCACGCCGTAGTCGGGGGACGCCATGAAAAATGGGGCACCCGCAATGCCTTATTTTATGGCAGGGACAGTTACATCGAATGGCTGGCAATCGAAAACAGGGAAATTGCTGAACGAGCCGACCATCCATTAACGAAGTTGCTGCTCCATAATGGGTCCGGATTTGGCACGCTCTGCTTCAGGACCACTTCTATTGAAGAGTTGAACAGGCGCTTAATCGGCTCCGGCTTTCAAACGAGCGGCATTCTGGACGGCAGCCGCCTGACTGCTGAAGGCAAACTGCTCGAATGGAAAATGCTGTTCATCAACGAGGAACCATCAGCCCGGTTGCCGAATCCATTTTTCATCCAGTGGAATGAAACCGATACAGAACGCTATGAAGGACTTAAGGCGACAGGGGCAATTACGGAAACCCAACAGGAAATTGCAGTATCACGTTGTGTTTTTGGTGTGGAAGATGTGGAAGAAATGAGTGACAGATGGAAAGTGCTCCTGGGTGGAAGTTTGCAATTGCCCAATTGCCTGATCGAGTTCCGTAAGCTGGAAGGACATAAGGAGCGGCTGGAGGAAGTTCATTTCGAAAACGGCACAAAACGGCTGGCATTTGAAAAAGGTGTTTATTTCCTGCCGTAGCCCGAATTTAAGAAAAGGCTGCAGCTGTGATAAAATAGAGGGATTAGAAGCAGTTTTTATAAACGGGCTGCAAAGGAGAATGTGCATATGGAAACATTGATTGAAAAAGCGGTACTTGTCGGCGTGCAACTGCAGAAAGATATGCATTTCGACTATGAAATGGCTGAACTTAGAAATCTTGCTGAAGCCTGCAACGTTGAAGTGCTTGGTGAAATTACACAAAATCTGGACCGCATCAATCCTTCCCATTACGTTGGGAAAGGGAAAGTGGATGAGCTCAAAGCATTTTATGAAGAAACAGATGCGAACCTGATTATATTCAATGACGAATTATCGCCCTCGCAAATACGGAATCTCGAGGAAGATCTGGAATGCAAAGTTATTGACCGGACGATGCTGATTCTCGATATCTTCTCCCGCCGCGCCAAAACGCGTGAAGCACAGGTGCAAGTGGAATTGGCGCAATTGCAATATATGATGCCTCGGCTTATCGGACTTCGCGCTTCACTTGGGCGCCAGGGCGGGAGCAGCAGTGGCGGAGTAGCGAACCGGGGTGCCGGGGAAACGAAGCTCGAACTCGACCGCCGGAAAATTGAAGACCAGATTGCCAAGCTTCATAAAGAACTCGAACACATCAAAGACCAGCGGGTGACCCAGCGCAAGCAGCGCCTGAAAAAAGGCATGCCGGTGGTGTCCCTCGTCGGTTACACAAATGCCGGCAAATCGACTGTCATGAACGAACTGCTCAAAAAGACGGGACAGCAGGAAGAAAAACAGGTCTTCGAAAAAGATATGCTTTTCGCTACTTTGGAAACATCCGTCCGCCAAATCTTATTGGATGACAATAAAAGCTTCCTCCTTACCGATACGGTAGGGTTTGTCAGCAAACTTCCGCATCATCTTGTGCGGGCATTCCGCTCAACGCTTGAAGAAGCCCGCAATGCGGACCTGCTCCTGCACGTCGTCGATGTCTCCCACGAAGAACATCGCCATATGATGGATGTCACGAACCGGACGCTGTACGAAGTGGGAGTGGAAAATATCCCAACTCTTTACGTTTACAATAAATCTGACCTTGCCGATATTCCACATCCTAAAACCAATGGCGATGGCCTCTGGATTTCAGCGAAAAATGACAAAGGGCTTGATGAACTGCTGGCAATGATCAAGCAGCGCATTTTTGCCGATTACGTGACTTGCCGGTTGGTCATTCCATTCAACCGCGGCGATATCGTCGCTTATCTGAACGACACAGCCACTATCCGCGAGACGGAATACGAAGAAGAAGGCACGTCGCTCCGAGTTGAACTGAGCCGCGCCGATTACGACCGTTACGAGGAATTTATCGTCGGTAAATAACAGCAAGATGACAGGCTTCCCCGGAAGCCTGTTTTTTTATGGACGTGGAGCTATTTCTGAAAATACGCCCAACTTTGCCTGGAATACGCCCAACTTCAATCGAAATACGCCCAACTCACAAAAAGGCGCGACCGGAATTTTTCCGGTTAGACTAACATAATTAAGCGAGACAATATAAAACACCTTCGTGATGGTACACTTTACAAAAGTACTTTAATCGGAGGTGTTTTTGCGTGGGCAAAAACGTATATT
>NZ_JBHTKI010000020.1:0-146653 GCF_042675885.1 Metaplanococcus flavidus
CGTTCGTCCTGAGCCAGGATCAAACTCTCCATTATAGAGTAGTTGATTGCTCAAATACTTGCTGGCGCATCGCCGTCCGAAGACAAGCGATTCGCTTTGATCTGCCGAAGCTGATCAGTAGTCTTTTGCTCCGATCGCCTTGCGGCGACCCTCGCAAATTTGTTTCTCGCGCCAAGCGCTCGAAACATATTCATTGACGTTTTGCTGTTCAGTTTTCAAGGTTCAAATTATAACGCCGCGCTCATTGGCGACTTTATTAATATATCAGCTGTGAAATAATAAGTCAACAATTATTTTCAAGTATTTTAAAAGTGCCAACAAGTTAATTATAACAGAATATTCTAATATTAAAATTACAAACAGTTTACAAGTTTGAAAGGAATAATTTCCTTTACATTGAAAGCTATGGTGGGAATTTAAATTCTTGTATTTTTTAGCAAGCCATTTCCCTAAATCAACACCGAATTAAAACATCCAATAAAATTTTACCTCTTCGATGCCGGCCGCTTTCTTTTCAATTGCATCATTAAAAACCTGCCGAAAAATTTCTTCCATTCTATTTTTTACGCTCAAGAATTTTCGACTTTCTTCTATATATTAAGTTCATGCACAGAAAAAAGCCCTGCCAAATTATTGGCAGGGCTTAAGCAATGATTTTTATGCAAGGAATATAAAGTAAAGAACAAAGATGACGAACAGTCCGTACATGATTGGATGAACCTGTTTCCCTTTGCCAGCCGCAATCATTGTGATCGGGTAAAAGATAAAGCCAATTGCAATACCCGTTGCGATGCTGTAACCGAGAGGCATAGCAATCATAGTCAGGAATGCCGGCACTGCGATTTCAAAACGGCCCCAGTCAATCAACCCTAATGACGATACCATCAACACCCCAACAATTATCAATGCCGGTGCAGTGACTGCACTCGTAATTACTTCCAATAGCGGATAAAACAGGATAGCGACAAGGAATAACACTCCTGTAACTACGGAAGCAAATCCTGACCGTGCTCCCGCTGCTACACCTGATGTAGATTCAATATAAGATGTTGTAGTCGATGTTCCGAAGATTGCACCGCCAACTGTTGCGATTGAATCAGCAAGAAGGGCTTTGCCCGCTCTTGGTAGTTTATTGTCTTTCATCAAGCCTGCCTGGTTGGCGACGGCTACCAAAGTTCCGGCAGTGTCAAAAAAGTCTACAAACAGGAACGTTAAAACCACAACCAGGAATTGGATTGTCATCAATGATCCAAAGTCATTGAAAATAGGTTCAAGAGCGACACCGAAAGTTGGGCCCATGTCCGGGACATCCAAATCGATAATGGCACTCGGTAAATTGATAACACCAAAAACCATACCTACTACTGCCGCAACAAGAATACCAAAGAAAATTCCGCCTTTGAATCCCCGGACCATGAAAATCACTGTTACAAACAGACCGAAAATTGCAAGCAAGGTGGATGGGTTAGCTAAATCACCAATCCCTACCATTGTATCCGGATTGCCGACGACTATGCCTGCATTCTGAAGACCGATAAATGTAATATAAAGTCCGATACCTGCACCGACTGCGTATTTCAGTTCTTTGGGTATTGCATTTATAATCGTTTCACGAACGCCGGTCAACGTAAGAAGTATAAAAATTACACCCGAGAAAAGCACGCCGGTCAATGCCGTTTGCCACGGAATGCCATAAGTAAGGATAACCGTATAAGCAAAAAATGCGTTAAGACCCATACCCGGAGCAAGTGCAATCGGATATTTGGCAAGCACACCCATTAATATCGAACCAAGTGCGGCAGCTAAAGCCGTCGCCATGAAAACAGCACCGTAATCCATGCGCATTGAATCCGGCAAATCTGGAACCGATGCCAAAGTCAACGTCAATGGATTAACAACAAGGATATAAGCCATTGCCAAAAATGTTGTTAACCCGCCAATAAATTCCTGGCGATAATTTGTTCCTAGCTCTTCAAACTGAAAATATTTCTTCATTATTTTATTGCCTCCGCTTGCTGTCGCAAAGATGCTATTAAAACAAAAAACGCATACAGCAAAAGCCGTATGCGTTTCCGATTTTAAATTTCTGGAATAGCAATTCCAGAAAAAGTTTATTCCCAAATTGATTATGGAATGAACTTAAATCGTAGTCGAGTCATTTACGGTAACTCGGTAGAAACTTTCGGGCCATATCCCCGACATTATACGACAGCGTTATTTAATTTCTATTGTAGAATAACACATCGCACGCAACCAAACAACCCTATTCACGAACATTTCTCATCATAACTCAGTTTTAGTTCGTGATTAGACAGTCTGATGACAAAAACCTCTACTCCCATTCTATAGTTGCAGGTGGTTTGCTCGTAATGTCATAAAGTACCCGGTTGATATGATCGACTTCGTTTACAAGCCGGACGCTGATTTTTTCGAGGACATCCCATGGAATTCGTGCCCAGTCGGAAGTCATGCCATCAATCGAAGTTACAGCACGGATGCCGATTGCGTAATCATATGTCCGTGCATCACCCATCACGCCGACGCTTCTGATGTCTGGCAGGACGGTGAAATATTGCCAGATATCCCGATCGAGACCTGCTTTGCTGATTTCATCCCGCAGGATCCAATCCGATTCGCGGACGATTTCAAGTTTCTCTTCAGTGACCGCTCCCATGATCCGGATTCCCAGACCCGGTCCAGGGAATGGCTGACGCCAGACGATTTCGTCAGGCATGCCCAGTTCGGTGCCGAGAACTCGTACTTCATCTTTGAATAAAGTATTCAACGGTTCGATGAGTTTAAATTGCATGTCATCCGGCAGGCCGCCGACATTGTGGTGGGATTTTATCGTCTGTGCAGTTGTAGTGCCACTTTCGATTATATCTGTGTATAAAGTTCCTTGCGCAAGGAAATCCATGCCTTCCAGCTTTGATGCTTCATCGTCGAAGACATAAATAAATTCGTTGCCGATAATTTTACGCTTTTGCTCCGGATCGCTGACCCCAGCCAGCTTGTTCATAAAGCGGTCACGTGCATCGACTTTTATAACATTCATATGGAAGCCGTCAGCGAACGTTTTCATGACGCTATCCGCTTCGCCTTTTCGAAGCAGTCCATGATCGACAAAGACACAAGTCAATTGATCTCCGATCGCTTTATGAATCAGCACGGCAACGACTGAAGAATCCACTCCTCCGCTCAAAGCACAAAGAACTTTCTTGTCTCCCACTTCTTCACGGATTTTTTCGATTTCCAGTTCGATGTAATTTTCCATCGACCATTCTGCTGTGTTCCCGCAAATTTCAAAGACGAATTGACGCAGTAATTCATTTCCATAAATGGAATGACGGACTTCCGGGTGAAATTGGACTCCGTAAAAACCTCTGGATTCATCAGCCATTGAAGCAATCGGACAGCCTGCACTGGTTCCGATAACATCAAAGCCGGGAGGTGTTTCAGTTACCAGGTCTCCGTGGCTCATCCAGACAATCTGCTCCTCTGGCATTCCAGAGAACAATTTGCTTTCTTTTATGAGTTTCACTTCTGCTTTGCCGTATTCACGGTTCAGTGATTTTTTTACGTCGCCTTTTAAATGCAGTGCCATCAATTGCATGCCGTAGCAGATTCCGAGAATCGGAAGTCCCATTTCAAATATCGCATCATCTATTGAAAATGCATTTTTATCGTAAACGGAATTCGGGCCACCTGAAAAAATGATGCCGGTTGCGTTCATTTCCTTTATTTCTTCAGCCGTTACTGTGTGGGGATGAAGTTCGCTGTAAACTCCGAGCTCACGAATGCGGCGGGTGATCAATTGGTTGTATTGGCTTCCGAAATCTAAAACGACGATCTTACTTTGTTCTTTCAACATTGGACTGACTGGCAAAACCTTCACCTCTTCTGATCGATTTCAGGGTCTCCAAATAATAAAAGAACGCGAAAAATCTCCTCGCGTTCTTTTGCTCTACATCAAAAAGGCGAAGCCCCATGCCAAAATAGGCATGTGGCATCCGCCTTCATAGTCAAGTCATTTCCGGGGACTTGGTAGAGACATCCGATCCATATCACCGGACATATATGAGGGCACCTGTACTTTATAATTTTCTCAATTGTACAAGTTAGCTCCCTCAAAATCAACTGGTTGTGCGATTGATTAACTTTTCCCAACTTTCTTTCAATTCGTTCCAATTAACCGTTTCGGGCTGTCCTCCGTACACCGACCGCTCGTAGGAGGAGGTCAGACGCGACATTTCCCTTGTGCCGAAAAAGGAATCGATGTATCTGGCATAAGACATCAGCGTCTGCCCCTCTTCCCTTTTAATGCCGTAAAGATCCAATTGTTTCAATAAGCGGAGATAGGCTTTTTCAAATGTCTGTTGCCCTTTTCTTCTGCGGTAGTAAGGCACAAGTACTTTCGGCAGCCATTTTTGGCGCTGTGTAAACAATACCAGGCTCGTGAGAATCAAAGCAGCTATTGCCATAAAAATGATCCCTCGATGCTGGGATATGAAATCACCTATCCGCTCACCGAATCCGGGACCACTTGATTCTGCAGCTGCAGCTGCTGCAGGATCCTCTTCTTCCTCAAGCTCAGGCTGTTCCGGCTGTTCAAGCGGGTCCTGCTCCTCGGTATCGGAAGTTTCGATATCCAGATCGAAATCTATTTGAGAAGATCCCGAGAATCCGATTGTCGGTTCAAAGAGCATCCATCCGACACCCGGCATATAGGCTTCAACCCATGAATGCGCATTATTATTGGTGATCTGATAGACGTCAGTTTCCACGCCGTTCTCATCCACCAATTGTTCTCCTTCATTGAAACCTTTTACCCAACGCGCGGGTATATCCAAGCTGCGCAGCATGACTACCATGGAAGTTGAAAAATTATCACAATAGCCGCGTTTTGTTTCAAAGAGGAATTGATCGACGTAGTCCTGGTCTTCTTCCGGCACAGGAATATCTGTCAGGCTGTATTCAAAATCGTTCCGTTCAAAATAATTCTCAATTGCTCTGGCTTTGTCGTAGACGGTTTCGGAATCCAATGTTATTTCTTCCGCCAAATCACGCACGCGTTGAGGCAATTCTTCCGGCAGTTGTTTGTAACGATCCAACTCCGGCGGGAGCTCCGCCAGTTTGTCAGTCGTTGATTCCCGAAGCCCGGTCAGGCTGAAGCTCGGTTCATTAAATTGAAGTTCGACTGTCTCCGGCTCAAAAGGCGCACCGCTCAATAACGGTTCAATCTTTTGATCAACTGCAGAATAACTGTAACGAATGTCTTCATCCATTTGAATGGATTCTACACCGTAAGGATAAAGCACAAAGGGAAAATCCAGTTCCATTTCAAGAACAGCATTGGCGGATTCCTCTTCTGAGCCCGGTTCAAATTCGGTAGCAATCTGATCTCCGTTATTATATAGAACCGGATCTCCAGCGGAATCACTCAATTCCCAGCCTTTCGTGGTGTAAATATCTTTTGTTTCAACTTTCCAGTATTGGCCATCTTCGACTTCTGCACGGAAAGCCGGTGTATCGTCTCCCTCGAAGGAGCCGCCAAGTTCTGAGTCATCCACTCCGTATCCAATACGGCCAACCGACCCCGGGCCAGCTCCGCCTTCTCCGGAAAATGAAGTAAGGTAAGGAACGGGATCCGGCCACTGCGGTTCAGCTTTTGGCAAATAAAGTGCAAGAGCCGTCGCCATTGCAACCATCAGGAATAACGGAATCATATACCCCGCCAGTCGCTCAATATTTTTATTGATGCGATGGCCTTCAAGCCATCTGGCCAGATGCAGCAATCCGGCAAGCAGAAGGCCGATGATCATGATGCGGATAATTGCAGAATCGCCGTTATAAGGACTGAAAGTGTCCAGTACCGCTATGAAAACGACGGTCAATATATAGAAGAGAAAAATACTCAAACGGAAACTGACCCAATAATGGATCAGGTAAACAGCCATCCAAATTAAGCTGAAAAATAGGATGGTCCGGAAAATATCGGTCGTCTCTGCCCAATCCTGAGCAAACAACGCTTCCAGATTAATGCGCAGATCAGAAAGTATATATCCTAAGGCTTCGAATGAGAAAATAGCGCTTTCCGTATAAACATGAATCAGGAACCACATTATATAGATGGTTTTAACCGCAGCAGAGATTCCCCAATGAATTTGCAAAAAAGCCATTATGATGCTGATTCCTATAAATATGAGAAACAGAGATTTATGCCCAGTGTCGGTCAAAGTGATGACCGGTGTTAGCCATTCAGCCAACAGGAGGAATACCAGCACATATAATATGGCCATGAAAGCTTTATTCTTTCGAATGGAACTCATTTGCGGCTCACCTCCGTAAATACTGATGCAAAATTCTCTGATGAAACATGTTTTACGATAAAGCCTTTTGAAGTGGCAAACAGATGAGCGGCTTCGTCCTCTTTATCAAGTTTTCCACCTTTTTTTGTAATGACGAGACACATGCAAGTATTAAGGTTTTTGATATTCCTTCTAATCGCTTCGATCATTTCAACCGTCAGCTTAGTCGTAACGTAAATCAGCGCTGTCGCACGGATTTGCTGGAGGTTTCGGCTCACCACCTCATGTGCCGGACGGTCAAGGTCAGGCAACACCTTCGTCAAATGGTACATAACGCGCTCCAAATGGCTCTCAGAATGGATGACCGGAAAAGAATCGATACTGTTTCCGACAGACATATAAGCCACACTCGATTTCCCTCTGACAATGGAGTGCAATAAAGAGGCGATCAGTTCAACTTGCGACTCGAAATTCTCAGAAGGTCTCCTGTCATCGAGAAGAAACAGATCTTCCGCCTGCCTGTCTTCAAATTCCTTGGTGCGCAAAGTTTGCGTGCGGGCAAAAGATTTCCAATGTATCCAGGAAACTCTGTCCCCAGGCTGATAGTCGCGGATACCTGTAGCCATCGTTGTGTCTTTTACCAAAGTATGCGGAGCCAGCATCGCGCCCTGGTCGTAGCTGGATTCAATAGCATGGTATGGAATTTCGACAGTTCTTGGATACACAAGAATGGTTTGTTTCAAAGGATACATTTTTGTTTTTTTAGTCCATCCAAAAAAATCGGCTACTTCCAATTCTATTCCTTCCAGAACGTGTTCTCCCCTCGGCATGTCTTCAATTTCATAATGCCAGACGTGCGATTTACGGAAACCGGGCATGAACATCGTCCGATTATCCGCAGCATTTCTTTGTCGCAATGCAATGGAAGTCGTTTTTTCTGTAAGAACTGTGTACAGGAGAGGAAAAGACAGTTTGCGATTCATACGGACAGTCGCTGAATACTTTTGGCCCCGTCTAATTTGAGTTGTATGGATTTTTCTGCTTAATTGAATATCCTCAAGAGGATAAAAATTTAATAATAATGAATACAGCATAAACGGCAACGCCATATAGAAGATGAACCAGCTGACGAAACCGCCCTGGAACATCGCGAATGAAAACGTAAGCAATAGGATGAAAAACACAAAAATTATTCTTCCCCATAAAGCCAGTGCTTTTCGGAATTGTGTCATTGGCCCACTAGCCTTTGGACAGGCACTTTGGTTTTCGTCAAGATACGCTCAGTTATTTCTTCAGAAGTTATACCGTCATACCTCGCTTCAGACCGCAGCATAATACGGTGGCCAAAAACGAATTTCGCCAAGTATTGCACATCATCAGGCGTCACAAAATCACGCCCTTTTAACAAGGCATACGCCTGGACCGACTTCATCAAAGCGATGGAACCGCGGGGACTGACTCCCAGGTAGACGTATGGATCGTTGCGGGTCTGGCGGGCAAGGTCCACAATGTAGCTTCTGATTGTTTCATCCACTTTAATATTTTTTGATTCGCGCTGAAGTTCGAGTAATTCTTCCAACGAGATAACTGACTGTAAATCTTCAATCGGAGTGGAGAATTGGGAGCGGTTTAAAACTTCCATTTCTTCTTTTGGACTGGGATAGCCCATTTTAATTTTCAGCAGAAAACGATCCAGCTGCGCTTCGGGCAGTGGATAAGTTCCTTCATATTCGATCGGATTCTGTGTGGCCATGACAAAAAATGGTTTGGGAATCTGCATGGTGACGCCATCGATGGTGACGGACGCTTCTTCCATAGCCTCAAGCAGTGAAGATTGTGTTTTCGGGGAGGTACGATTAATTTCATCAGCCAAAATAATATTGCCCATGATCGGGCCGGGTCTGAAATGGAACTCCATGTCTTTCGGGTTGTATATCGAAACACCGACTACATCAGACGGCAGTAGATCTGGAGTGAACTGAATACGCTTAAAGTCGGCACCAACCGATTTTGCCAATGCTCTTACCAGCATGGTTTTTCCGACTCCCGGTACATCTTCGAGCAAAACATGGCCGTGGGACAGCATAGCAACCATACTCAATTCTGCGATATCCCGCTTGCCGATGATGACTTTTTCAATATTATCAATAACTTTGTTCAATTGGTCTTTTGGATTCATCATCTTTTCCCCCAGTGAGTGACAAATAATATTTAGAATTGTCACATTCTTATTCATTAGCATAACGAATTATACGCAATAACTCAACTCTGCAGTTATGGATTACAGGCTATTCACACAATAAAAGGCCCCCCAGATGGAGGACCCTGCTAATTATGATATTATTTCCAGAAATCATCGAATACGGTGACAGGCAATTTTCGCTTGTGCATGGTTTTCAAATAGTATCCTTCCAATTTCTCACGTGCTTCATCCGGAATCTCTTTGCCTTCCAGATAATCATCAATCATGTCGTAGGTGATGCCAAGCGCAACTTCATCAGGAATTGCCGGTTTGTCTTCTTCCAGGTCAGCGGTCGGAACCTTATTATAAAGGTGTTCCGGGCTGCCCAGTTCCTTCATCATTTGCTTGCCCTGTCTTTTGTTCAAACGGAATAGCGGCGTCAAATCCGCAGCCCCGTCCCCATGTTTCGTGTAAAAACCGGTGATTGCTTCTGCTGCATGATCTGTTCCAAGCACCACCGCATCGTGCATGGCTGCAACAGAGTACTGGGCTTTCATCCGTTCTCTTGCTTTTTCATTGCCTTTAGCAAAATCGGTCAATTCGATGTTCGCTTGCTCCAAAGCACGATCACTGGCATCGACCGCTTCCTTGATGTTAATGGTATACGTTTTGGTGGGGTTGATGAATTTTAAAGCGTCCTGTGCATCGGGCTCATCGAATTGTTTCCCGTAGGGCAGCCGTACCGCATAAAATCCGTATTGATCGCTGCCAGTTTCTTCATTCATTTGTTCAACAGCCATTTGCGCCATTTTCCCGACCAAAGTGGAATCCTGCCCCCCTGATATTCCGAGGACAAAACCTTTAAGAAATGAATGCTTTTTCAAATAGTCCTTTAAAAATGTAATCGTTCGCTCTATTTCCTCGGTGGGGTTGATTTCTGGCTGAACTTTCATTTCTTCAATGATTTGCTGTTGCAGTTCTGACATATAAAATCCTCCTATTTGTTTGAGAAATTTTGAATCGATTCGCGGACTTCCTGAATGTTTCGCATTTTATTGTCCCAGCATTTCTGGCTGAGATCGACAGGATATTCTTCGGGATTGAGTGAACGCTTGTATTCGTCCCACAGAAGGCTGAGACTCTGTTTCGAATAGTCCTGGATTTCCTGGATGGACGGCGACTTATAGGTGACTTCCCCGTTCCTCACTACTTGGGTGTGAATATCCACAGCCTCAAAATTAGTGACAAATTTCGAAACGAATGTATGGACCGGGTGGAACATTTTGAGGCGTTCCTCGGATGCCGGATCTTCATCCGCCATGGAGATATAATCACCTTCTGATTTCCCATTTTCCCTGTCTATGATTCTGTAAACTTTTTTCAGTCCCGGGGTCGTGACTTTTTCGGCATTTCCGGAAATCTTGATCGTATCTTCCAGATGGCCATCGTCGTTCTCGATCGCTACGATTTTATAAACCGCTCCCAACGCAGGCTGATCGTATGCAGTGATCAGTTTGGTGCCGATCCCCCATGCATCCACTTTCGCCCCCTGGGCTTTCAGGTTAAGGATGGTGTATTCATCCAAATCATTCGACACGACAACTTCCGCTTCCGGAAAACCGGCTTCATCAAGCATTTTGCGCGCTTCTTTGGAAAGGAATGCTATATCGCCGCTATCCAGGCGAATGCCCTGGAAATTAATTTTATCGCCAAGCTCTTTTGCAACCTGAATTGCAATCGGAAGCCCGGATTTTAATGTATCGTATGTATCAACCAGAAACACGCAGTTTTTATGCCGTTTGGCGTACGCGTGAAAAGCTTCATATTCGTCTTTATAAGCCTGGATCATGGAATGGGCATGTGTTCCGGCAACGGGCAGACCGAATAATTTTCCGGCTCTGACGTTGCTGGTCGATTCCAAGCCGCCGATGAATGTGGCACGGGATCCCCAAACAGCCGCATCCATTTCCTGTGCCCGGCGTGTGCCGAACTCCATTACACGATCGTCTTTCACAATTTGTTTGATGCGGCTTGCTTTAGTTGCGATAAGGGTCTGGTAATTAACGATATTGAGTAATGCCGTTTCAATCAACTGGGCTTCGGCAAGAGTCGCCTCGATACGAATCAGCGGTTCGTTCTGGAAAACGACTTCACCTTCAACCACTGAATAAACGTTGCCGGTAAATTTAATTATGCTCAAATAAGCAAGAAAATCTTCTTTATAGCCGGCCTCTTCCCTTAAATAAGCAAGGTCAGACTCGGTGAATCTGAAGTTTTTCAGGTAGTCGAGCACTCGTTCCAGCCCCGCGAAGATGGCATAGCCGTTGCCGAAAGGCAATTTCCGGAAAAACAATTCAAAAACAGCTTTTCTTTCATGCATGCCATCAGCCCAATAAGCCTCCACCATATTAATTTGGTATAAATCTGTATGCAGCGCGAGACTGTCATCCGCATAAGTCGTAGTTTGCATAGAATCTCCTTCTTCCGCTATTCTTAATTTCAATTAATTATACCCTAAAGCAGCCATTTCAAAAACGAAAGGAAGCTCTCCTTCAAATCGACACTTATTAGTTTGACAAACCGCTCCATCTGTGCAATAATATTTAAGTTAACACAGAGGTAACTGGTATATTTGATAATCTGGCATTCTACATTAATGTTTTTGAGAATACTTATTCACACTGGAGCGATTTGAGGATCGCAAGGACGTAAAAGAAGGCAGGGTTTACGTTGCTTAAGTTAGAAAGCACCCAGTGGAACACTGACCGCGGCACTGAAAGCAAATACTTTCAACGGAAATGATTCCCCTTTTTAAGGGTTGAAAAATTGAATCAAGCTATATAAATGTTACCTTCAAACCAACAAAGGGACGCCCCGATAACCTATCGGGAGCGTCCCTTTTCCAATTTCACCCACTCATTCCTCTTCTTGCGGAATAAAAGGATTCTTCCATTCCATCAATAAGGCAAAGTCCCTCGAATCTTCATCATCAAGATAATTTTCCACCAATTTCACCGGGGTTCGTCCGCTGCGCATGAGAAACGTGATGACCGGATCTTTCATTTCACCGGCCAATACTTTATCGACATATTGCTCAGCGCTCATGTCTGCAGAAAAGTATTTGAAACCCGGCATTCGGCCGCCCCCGATAACCCGTTCCAACCCATCTTCAATGACACGTTCATAAGCTGCCTGCTGCAATAATTTTCCGATTTCCATTTTTCGGAAAGCCGGTTTTACACCAACATCCACTATATAAAAGCTTTTTCCGTCCGGATTATGAGTCGTAATATATCCGCGGTCCGTTACCTCCTCCCAATTGTGGGTGGAATGATTCGGATTGAAATCCGTCAACATTCCGGTCAGCGAACCCGCCAGTTTACCGTCGATTTCGACGCATAGCGCTCCTTCCGGATAATACTTTATATGATTGGCTAATTGTTTTTCATTCCATAATAGTTCATCGGGAAAAGGCGGGGGAAAACATTCCCTTTGGATTTCAATCAGATCTTTAAAATCAGCCTGCCGGTAATTCCTGATGATTGCTTTATAGACTTTTTCACCTTGAAACACAAATTGCTCTTTAGAATACAAGTTCTTCGCTCCTTTGTTTTACAGGCTTTTGTTCGTTTTTCATTCCAATAAATAAACACGCGCTTCATAAGGTTGAAGTTTTTTATCTTTAAAGACAGTGTAATTGGACAGCAGCAGCTTCCCTTTTTCCCTCAAAGACCAATAACAGCCATCTTTGTCCAAATGTGAAACAACTAGAATCCGTAGATTTTTGAATTCCCGAATGTAAGCGTAAACGTCCGGACAATCAGTTTCAGCAAGTTCTGTGCTGCCGTACAAAAGGCATTCGTTGCCTTTGCGCAAAGCAATCATTTTCTTGTAAAAGGACAAAATCGATTGTTCATCTTTTTCTTGCGCCTCAACATTGAGCCATTGATAGTTTGGATTAAGTGAAATCCACGGCTCACCTGCAGTAAACCCTGCATTCTTCCCGCTATGCCATTGCATTGGTGTTCTTGCATGGTCTCGGCTGTTTTTTTTAATCATTTGCATAATTTCTTCGTGAGAAACGCCATTTAATCGATTATACCGATATAGATTTTTTGTCTCTACATCCCTGTACATTTTAATATCATCAAAAGGCGCATTCGTCATGCCGATTTCCTGGCCCTGGTAGATGAACGGCGTTCCTTGCATAAAGAAATACATACACGCGAGAGCAGTAGCACTTTCCCGCCAATAATGTTTGTCGTCCCCCCAGGTTGAAACAGTTCTCGGCCGATCATGATTTTCAAGATACAATGAATTCCACGCTATGCCATGGGCGCTCTTTTGCCAGCGGTCCAAAACTTTTTTCAAGGTCATCACATTATAATCGGCGTCGAGTTCCGGGTTCCAGTTTTCATGAGCCTCCAGATGAAAGATCATATTGAATTTGCCTTCATCCTCACTGATCCATTCTGCCAATTCATGGGCTTTTACACTATTCGCTTCACCCACTGTTACAATATCGTACTTCGAAAAAACTTCATCTCGCAGCTCTTCAAGAAAATCCTGTATCCCTTCAACATTCGTCATCTTTTCCCAGGCAGGCACGTAATTCCTGCCTTCGGGATTCGGCATATCGGTGAAATCTTTTTTCAGGTGATTGATGGCGTCAACCCGGAAACCATCGACCCCTTTTTCAATCCACCACCGGATCATATCGTAAAGTTCATGGCGGACTTCCGGATTCTCCCAATTCAGATCCACCTGGTTTTTCGTATAGAGATGAAGATAATATTGATTGGTCTTCGGATCGAATGTCCAGGCAGGGCCGCCGAAAATACTTTCCCAATTTGTCGGCTTATCCCGCCAAATATACCAATCCCGCTTCGGATTGTCTTTTGAAGATTTTGATTCGAGAAACCAGGGATGCTGATCGCTGGTATGGTTCAGCACAAGGTCCAGAATGAGTTTCATGCCACGGGCATGGATTTGTTCAAGCATATGGTCAAAATCATCCATCGTGCCCATCTCATCCATGATTCCCCTGTAATCACTGACATCATAGCCGTTATCTACATTGGGTGATTTATACATCGGACAAAGCCAGATAATATCAATTCCCAGTTCCTGCAGATAATCAAGCTTCTCTGTGACCCCGTTTAAATCTCCCACACCATCACCGCTGATATCTTTGAAACTCCGTGTATATATCTGATAGACTACTGCCTCTTTCCACCATGTTTTCTTCATGTTTTATGGCCTTCTTTCAGAACGATTTCCCAGCCGGGACCAGAGGAAATTCCACATTGGTAACTATATATGTTGAACTAATAAATCCATAGTAGCCGATATTCCGCAAAACAGCTTGCTTGCCTGGGGGCTTGCGCTGTTTTGCTCCATATCTAAGATACTCTCTCAATCAAAGTTACTTCACTAGCGAAGGTGCGCTCCAGGACTGGGCGAAGCAATAAGACGAGTGGTCTTCTCGGCTTATTGCGGGAGCCTTGTCCAAAGCACCGAAGCGGCATATTTATCGGATTCTTTAATTCAATATATATAGTTCGCTACCGGCTTCAAAAAACCTGCCGTTTAGAACATTATTTTGATATTAAAGGTATTTAATTGTGCCAAAATTAAAAATGAACCACCATCTTTTATGTGATGGCGGTTCAATCTTTATTCGTAAAATTGTTCGAATGTATCGCCTACCATGCCTGCAACGTAACCGCTGCCATCGTTGTCTCCGACATCTTCAATCATCATCGCCATGATGAATTCAGGGTTTGCAGAATCATAAGCCACGAAGAAGCCATTGTCCTGGCCAGTTTCTTCCCCTGCCGCTTTCAGCTCAGCGGTTCCGGTTTTGCCGGCGAGTGGAATGTTTTCCAAATTCGCTTCCTGAGCAAAGCCATCAACGATGACATTGCGCATGCCGTTGCGAATAATTTCCGCATTTTCAGCAGAAACCAGATTGTCTTTCCAGATTTGCGCATCGTCTTCTTCCAGCAACAGCGTAGGCTTATGCATAACGCCGTCAGTCAGAAGCGGTTGATAAACAGATGCAAGGTGCAGTATATTCGCAAGCATCTGGCCTTGTCCGAACGAGGTATCCGCCTGCTGGCCTTCGGAAGAAATCGTGCCGTCATTGGAAATTTGAGAAGACTGCAAAGCAAGCAGATACGGAATTTCTTCACCGAACGCAAAGCTTTCAAGCCCTTCAACCAGCACATTTCTGCCCATCTCCAATGATTGCATCGCAAAATAGATATTATCCGAATAAACCAGTGCCTTATTCAAATCAATCGGATTGGGGGCTTCGGGATGGAGCCGTGTCACCCGGTAGCCGCCCCAGTCATCTCTTTGCCAGGTTTCACCGTTAATCGTCAACCCTTCGTCAGGATCGAGTGTTCCAGCTTCCATACCGATTGCCGCAGTGATCGGTTTAATCGTCGAACCGGGTGCATAACTTGCGGCAAAGCGGTTATACAATGGCTTCAACGGATCCGATTCCAGCTCCGCGTATCGCTCACCGCTCATTCCCAGCATGAATTCGTTGGGGTCAAAACCGGGAGAACTCAGCAGCACCAAGGTTTCTCCTGTATCCGGGTCAATAGCTGCGCTGGCGCCCGCTTCACCGTTCATCGAATTATAGGTGACTTCCTGCAAATCAGCATCAATCGTCAATTGTATTTTTTCTCCGTCCACCGCCGCCTTTTCGGCTACGGTAATCTGTTCCTGCTCTTTATCGATCCAAATGCGTACGCCATTGTCACCGCGCAAACGCTCTTCCAAGTGACGTTCCAGCCCCTGGCGTCCGATGGAATCATTTTCGGTATAGCCCTGCTCCTGAAGTTCGGCCAATTGTTCAGCCGTTATTGCTCCGATATAGCCGATTAAATGGGACAAAGCCACGCCATACGGATACTCACGCATGGCAGTTTCCTGATGCATCGTTCCCGGGATTTCCAGAACCTGTTCAAGCAATTCTGTGTTGTCATTTGATGTTTTGCTGAGAGGCACAAATTGGCTGAGATTATTTTGCACCCAGCCCTGATCCAGTTGCCGGTCAATTTCTTCAACAGACATGCCGAGCAATTCCGCAAGCTTTTCCTTATCCGCCTCTTCCGTGAACTTCTCCGGAACCACGCCGATCGAACGGCCGGTACCGTTTATCGCAAGCGGCTGATCGTTGCGGTCAAATAATTCCCCTCTTGCCGCCAGTTGGGTGCTGATGCGGACCGGGTCTCCTGCTTCCAGTTCAGGGAAAATGAATGCAGGTGTCCATTCAATAAACCAGTTTCCCTGTTCTTCCTCTTCTTCGTACAGGAGCGTCATGGTTTTTTCAAATTCGACAGGTCCCGCCAATGTGTCCATCCTTACCTGTACCGGAAAATCGGCAGGTTGCTCTTCCTCCCATTCTGCATCTTCACCAGCTTCAGTAAATGTCACTTCCAGGTTTTCAATTCCCAGATCATCATGCAATTTCTGTTGCCGGCTGACGAATTCTTCAGTGCCAAAAGTATTCTTCGTTCCATCATTTAAATATTGTTCATACATCTCTTCAAACTCGGTTTCATTCCAAAGTTCTATGTATTCAGCCAGACGGTCTTCCGGTGTTGCCTGCTCCTGGCACCCGGCAAGCATAAATATTGCCCCGGCCAGGAAAATCCCTGTGAAAATTTTTCTCATCGTTGTTCCCCCACTTCCATAGTTAACAGCTTACCAGAATTTAGGTACTTGATAAAATGAAATACCTGCGGAAATTTCTGGGGTCAATAAGGTGCGGAAGAAGTGGATATGGTAAACTTGAGAGAAAAAGGAAAGGGAGTTTTTGTATGATCGAATTGACATATTCGGGGTCTTTTGAAACAGTACTGACGGATGAGAAAAAAGCCGCGCTGCAAGAAATTCATACAAATTTATACAATAAAGAAGGACGGGGTTCTGATTTCCTTGGTTGGCTTGACTGGCCGAGCACTGTCCAATCCGAGTTCTTGGAACGCATCCAACAAACAGCAGGCAAAATCCAAAAGGATGCGGATGTACTGGTCGTCATCGGCATTGGTGGATCTTACCTCGGTGCAAAGGCGGCACTGACTGCATTGTCACCTTACTTCAATAAATCCGATAACAGAACCGAAGTCCTGTTTGCCGGACATCAAGTCAGTGGCGAATACTTAAAACAGCTGCTCGCCCATCTTGACGGCAAGGAAGTAATGGTCAATGTGATTTCGAAATCCGGAAAAACAACAGAACCTGCACTCGCTTTCCGCTTCCTGAAAAAATACATGGAAGAGCGTTACGGCAATGCAGCGGCTGAACGGATTATCGTCACAACCGATGAACATAAAGGGGCCTTGGTGAATCTGGCCATTGAAAATAATTACAAACGATTTGTCGTACCTGAAGATGTCGGCGGCCGATATTCGGTGTTCACTGCGGTGGGGCTTCTGCCGATCGCCGCTGCCGGATTTTCGATTAAAGATTTGATGGCTGGCGCTAAAGATGCCGAACAGGCTTATCAGACATTCGATCCTGAAAACAACCCGGCAATCCGCTATGCCGCCGCCCGCCATCATCTTTATACAGAAGGCTATACCACGGAAGTGATGGCCACATTTGAACCAAAACTGGCCTTTGTACAGGAATGGTGGAAGCAATTATTCGGAGAAAGTGAAGGCAAAGACGGCAAAGGCATTTTCCCTGCATCGGTGTCATTCACAACCGACTTGCATTCGATGGGTCAGTACATTCAAGACGGAATCCGCAATTTATTTGAAAGTTTCCTGTTGATTAAAGAAAGTAAAGAAGACCTCACCGTCTTTGAAGCAGAAAATGATGGGGATGAGTTGAATTACCTGGCTGGCATCAGCCTGCAGGAATTCAACCACGTCGCTTATAAAGGAACATCTTCGGCACATCTTGATGGCGGCGTCCCGCAATTAAGCCTGACAATTGAAAAGATGGATGAGTTCCATCTTGGCCATCTTTTCTACTTCTATATGATCTCCTGCGCGTACAGCGCGTATTTGCTGGACATCAACCCATTTGACCAACCCGGGGTCGAAGATTACAAAAACAACATCTTTAAACTTTTAAAGAAACCTGGATATTGATTTCAAGGCAAAAAGGGCAGCCCCATTGGGACTGCCCTTTTTCATTGTGTTAAGTAATTTGATAAACCCTGGCTTCGTATGGACGGATTTCCGCCGGATCGATCAGTTCGTAATTCGACAGCAAAACTCCATGGTTTCCCGGCTCATTCCAGCGGTATCTATGCGGTCCAAGATTTGCTATAACCAAAACTTTGCTATCTCCGTCTTCACGTGTATAAGCATAGACATCATCGAAACCAAGATCAATAAGCTCGTATTTTCCGTAGACAAGGACTTCCATATTTTTTCTTAGTGCAATCATGGCTTTATAGAAAGACAGCACCGAATGTGGGTTGTGCCTTTGAGCTTCTACATTCAGCCATTCGTAGTTCGGATTTATGTAAATCCAGGGTTCATTTGTGGAAAATCCGGCATTCGGGCTGCTGTCCCATTGCATCGGTGTGCGGGAATGATCGCGGCTCGTTGCCTTGATGAGCGTCATCACTTGCTCATGCTCCATTCCTTCCGCAAGGTTATAGAAATAAAGGTTATGCGTCTGGACGTCATCGTATTGTTCGATTTTTTCGAACGGCGCATTGGTCATACCGATTTCCTGGCCCTGGTAAATAAACGGCGTCCCCTGCATGAAAAAGTACATGCAGGCAAGTGACGTTGCGCTTTCCCGCCAGAAAATGCTGTCGTTGCCCAAGGTGGACACTGCACGTGGTTTGTCATGATTCTCGATGAACAGGGCATTCCAGCCAATTCCCTCGACACCCTTTTGCCAGCGTGTCAAAACTTTTTTCAACTCAGGTACATTGACGCCTTTTTTCACCTCGTCGTCCCAGAGACCGAGGTCTTCAAACTGGAAGACCATATTGAATTTGCCGTTTTCTTCACTGATCCATTCCTCGATATCCTCGGCGGATACACCATTGGCTTCCCCGACCGTCATGATATCGTATTTCGCGAATGTTTCATCCCGTAATTCCGCAAGGAGCGGCTGGATGCCGTCGACATTCATCATCTTTTCCCAGGCAGGAACATAAGGCTGCCCTTCTTCGATGGGGAGATCGGTGAAATCTTTTTTAATATGGCTGATGGCGTCCACTCGGAAACCATCGACGCCTTTATCAAGCCACCAATTCACCATTTTATATAAAGCTTTGCGGACTTCGGGATTTTCCCAGTTCAGATCCGGCTGTTTTTTTGAAAAGATGTGCAAATAGTATTGCCCGGTTTTTTCATCATATTCCCAGGCAGGACCGCCGAAAATGCTTTTCCAGTTGGTCGGGTGATCGCGCCAGACGTACCAATCGCGTTTCGGATTGTCGAGAGACGACCGGGATTCTTCAAACCATGGATGTTCGTCGCTTGTATGATTGATCACCAAATCAATGATCAATTTCATGCCGCGTGCGTGGATTTCCACCAGCAGACGATCAAAATCCTCCATTGTACCAAGTTCGTCCATAATATTCTGATAATCACTGATGTCATAGCCATTATCGTCATTGGGTGATTTATACATCGGGCAGAGCCAGATGACATCTATCCCCAGTTCCTTCAGATAATCGAGTTTGGCAGTCACACCGTTGATATCCCCGATGCCGTCGCCGTTCGAATCCATGAAGCTCCTTGGATAGACTTGATATGCAACTGCTTCTTTCCACCATTTTTTGTTCATGTTCATTTCCTTTCAAAGACCTCGGCAAGATCCGCGTTCGATGAGCCGGGAAGGAACGATAATTTCTCTCGCCGGAGTCTCTCTGTCTTTTATTTTTTCAAGTACCAGTTCGGCCGCATGAATCCCCAGTTCATAAATCGAGATATCAACGGTGCTGAGCGGCGGTTTCAGATGTTCCGACAATGAATGGTTATTAAAGCTCAATACCGAAATGTCGCCTGGAACATCGATTTTCATATCCTGCAAATAACTGATCAGTTCATAAGCGATCAAGTCGTCATGCGTCACGATAGCAGTCGGCGGATTTTGAAGTTGCATCAATCGTTGAACCGATTGCTCTTCCAATCCGACGCTAATCGACTGATTGACGATCAAATCCGGATCAAAGTTAAGAAATGCCATTTCCAATGACTTTTGATAACCCTTCAAACGATCCAATGAAACCACATATTCCAATCCGCCGCCAACATAAGCGATGCGCTTATGACCCAGCTCGATCAGATAATTCACCACTTCCCTGGCGTTGCCCAAGTTATCATTATCAACATAAGAAATCGAAGTCGTGTGAACATCCGGACGGCCGACAACTGAGAATGGAATATTGCTATTGTATAGGTATTCCATAATTTTGTCGCCGATTCTGGAGTATAAAAGTATGATTCCATCCACTCTTTTTCCCTGGGTCATCGATACCACTTCTTCGTATATTTCCTCAGAGGTAGCACCAGTCGATAAATACAGGCCAAATTGGCTTTCATGCGCTCTGCTCGAAATACCGCGCAACACTTCTGGAAAGAACGGATTTTGAAACGCCAGTGTCGCTGAATCCGCCATAATGATTCCGATTGTCTGGGTTTTTTGAATGACCAGATTTCGCGCCTGAAAGTTCGGATAATAGCCGAGGTGCTTCATCGTTTCACGAACTTTCTTCTTCGTATCGTCGCTGATTCGCGGATTATCCGCTATCACACGCGATACTGTTGCTGGTGAGACCGATGCCGCTTTTGCGACATCTTTGATGGTAATTGCCATTGGAATCTCCCCTTTACTTTACTGCACCTTCAGAAACACCTTTAATGATTGAACGTTGTGCAAAGAAATAAAAGATGATGACCGGCACAATCGCTAGCGTCAGGCCGGCAAGAGCCAAATGCCATTGTTTCGTATATTCACCGAAGAAGAAAAACATCTTCAACGGGATGGTTTCACTTCCAGTTTTATTGATGACCAAAGAAGGCAGAAGGTAATCGTTCCAAATCCAGATAATGTTCAGTATTGCTACTGTAACGGTAATCGGCTTCAGCATCGGGAAAATGATGTGCCAGAAAATCTGCCAGCGGTTCGCGCCGTCTATGCGCGCTGCTTCGTCCATTGATGTCGGTATATTATTCAATGCGCCATGGTAAAGGAATATGGATAAACTAGCTCCAAAACCGATGTACATAAAAATTAGGCCGCCGCGGTTAAGCATGTCGAATTGGCCAAAAACCGTTACGAGCGGAATCATGACCGACTGGAATGGAATCAGCATCGCTGCGACAAAAACAAAAAACATAATGGTGCTGAGACGACTTTTAGCGCGAGACAGAGCATATGCAGCCATCGCTGAAAAGAGGACAATCAGCACTACACTGCTGACAGTGATCAGCAGTGAATTGAACAACGTTTGCAGAAAGTCCAGTTCCTGAAAAGCGGTAATGTAATTGTCAAAACTCCATTGTTCCGGGGGGCTCGTCACATCCATAAATATCTCTTTTTTTGACTTAAAGGAATTGACGAACATTAGATAAAACGGTGCCAGCCACAAAATCGCAAGAAGAATTCCGAGAATTTCCAATTTCCAATTTCTCTTTTTTCTCATTACATTTCAACCTCCCGGCGTTTATTCCAATAAACCTGCAGCAATGCAATGATTGCCACAATCAAGAAGAAAATGACCGCTTTTGCTTGTGCATATGCAAAGGCGTTCTGCATAAACGCGGTCTTGAAGATTTCCATGGCAACCATTTCCGTCGAGTTATATGGGCCGCCCCCTGTCAAGGACAGGTTCTGATCATAAAGTTTGAATGTATTCGACAGTGTCAGGAACATACTGACGGTAAAAGCCGGTGCCACCAAAGGGAAAACAATGTAACGGAAACGCTGGAAAGAAGATGCACCATCGATTTCAGATGCTTCCAGCAATTCATTCGGCAAGCCTTGCAAATAGGCAATATATATGACCATGATGTAACCGGCCATTTGCCAGCTCATCAAAATGACCAGTCCCCAAAAACCGGTTTCTGTTGTGGACAGCCAGCCCATCAAGCTTTCCATGCCGACCATTTCACCGACACTGGCAAACACCTTGATGAAAATGAACTGCCAGATAAAACCAAGGATTAACCCGCCAATTAGATTGGGCATGAAAAAAGTGGTTCGGAGAAAACTACTGGTTTTGATGCGGGAGGTGACGATCAGCGCTAACGATAATCCGATGAAGTTGATGAGAATTACCGACACGACTGAGAATTTAGTTGTAAACCATAATGAATCCAGGAAACGCTCATCTTTGAAAAGATCTATGTAATTTTGGAATCCGACAAATTCACCTGTTGTGATGCCGTTCCAGCTGGTAAAGGAATAATAGATGCCGAGCAACATTGGCATAACTACAACGAGCGTAAAAGCAATCAAGACCGGGGCCAGGAATAACCAATAAGCAAAATCTTTTGTACGCATAATCAAAGCCCTTCCTTTCTGCAATAGAAGCTTAAAGACAAAACAAAGCAGCACAGAGGCTGCTTTGTTTTGGTCTCCAGCTTATTTATTTCACTGTTTTATTGTCTGTCCGATTCCCAAGCAGCTTTAGCTGAATCGATTATTTCTTCCCAAGTTGCTTCTTCGCTCAAGTATTTCTGGATATTGGCACCCAGCTCATCCTGGCCCCATCCAGTCGGATAGCCCATGAATACCCACCCGATTGTTTCTCCAGCTTCAGATGCATCATAAACTGCTTTGGATAATGGATCCGAGATTTTTGAAGTGTCATAGCCTTCATAAGCAGGAATGAATTTGAAGTCTTCTACTACCGCTGTTTTACCAGCATCAGAAGTATATAACCAATCCAGGAAATCTTTTGAAGCCTGGATCACGTCTTCATCAAGATTCGAGTTGACTGCCCAGTACATCGGAACGCCAACCGGTAATCCTCCTTCTTCATACCCTTCAACCGGAATCGGCATCATATCAATGCCACCGTCAGCAAACTCCTGGTCGATTCCTGTGATTGAACCATATGCCCAGTTCCCCTGTTGAATGATCGCGACGCGCTCCAGAGAGAATAATTCTTCAACTTGCTGTGAATAGTCAAGGCTTACTGTCGGCTGTTTCGAGTATTCGTTTTGAAGGTCAACGATTTTTTTGAAGCCTTCGGAATAAGTGAAATCAACTGCTGGTGCATCATATGCGTCCAATACATTATGGTCAAATTCAGGTGCGATAAATGTGTTCGCCAAATGCAGGCCGGTTACCCAAGTTTCTTTTCCTGGGAATGCAAATACTGATTCGATTTCAAGTTCTTCTTTTTTTGAATCCAATGTTTTCACAGCTTCTTCGAGGCTTGCAAAGTCTGTAATCGATGCAGCATCGATTCCCGCTTCTTCAAACAGGCGTGTGTTGTAGATCAATCCATAGCCTTCCTGGTTATAAGGCAATCCGAGTACTTCCGAATCGACAGTGACACCATCCAATGTTCCGTCCAGTGCCGCTTCTGCGGCAGCTGTATCGGAAAGCGGCGCAAGGCTGTCTTTCCAGTCAGCAACGTCCTGTGGTCCGCCGATATTGAAGATCGCCGGTTCGTTGCCGGAAGCGAACTTCGAACGAAGGGCAGCACCGTAATCTTCTCCGCCCCCAACGGTCGTGATTTCAATATTTACATTTGGGTTTTCATCTTCATACAAAGCAACCACATCTTCAAACTGTTCTTTAAATTCCACTTTGAACTGGAAAATGTCGACAGTTACTTCTTCGCCTTCCGCCTGAGACCCTTCTTCTGTGCTGTCATCGCCGCATGCCGCCAGCAAACTTGTTGAAACGAGAAGTGAAGCGAGCAACCCTTTTTTGAACGTGAAATCTTTCATGTTAATATTCCCCCTTTGTAATTTGTGCAATCGTTTGCACAATAACCAAAATAAAATGGAAACTTGGGTAAGAAAGCGTTTCCAAATTCCAATTATTAGTATCTTATCACAGTGAAAACGTTTGCACAATATCTATAAAAATTTTTTTATTAGATTCTTTTTTCAGTTGCAGGATCGAAAAAGCGTGCTTTGTCCATTTCAAAAAGCATCGGGAAAACAGTGCCTGCAGATAACTCGTAATTGGCATCCACACGACCGATGAACGAATGGTCCTCTACTTTTCCATATACGATGTACTCTGAACCCATCAGTTCCACCACATCCAGTTCGACCTCGAGCACGTCTTCTGCTGCTTGCGGTTTATGGGTAATATGTTCCGGCCTCAAACCAATAACAATATCTTTGCCATCCCAGCCTTCTGGCATTGCTGCCTTTGGAATTGGCAATTTTACCTGACCCATCACAAAAGAGTCGCCTTCGATACGGCCATTAAAAAAATTCATCGCAGGAGATCCGATAAAGCCCGCCACGAACATATTATCCGGCTGGTCATAAACTTCTTTCGGAGTTCCGACTTGCTGGATGACGCCGTCTTTCATGATCACGATCCTTGTGGCCATCGTCATCGCTTCCGTCTGGTCGTGCGTCACGTATATTGTTGTGGTTTTCAAACGTTGATGCAGCTTTGAAATTTCCGTTCGCATCTGAACACGAAGTTTCGAATCAAGATTTGATAATGGTTCATCCATCAGGAACAATTTGGCATCACGAACAATCGCCCTTCCCAATGCCACGCGCTGACGCTGACCACCGGATAAAGCTTTCGGCTTTCTGTTCAAATAATCCATCAAGCCGAGTATTTCAGCGGCATTTCTGACCCGTTCTTTGATTTCCTCTTTCGCCATTTTCTTCAGTTTCAGGCTGAATGCCATATTTTCATAAACCGTCATGTGAGGATACAAAGCGTAATTCTGGAATACCATTGCGATGTCGCGGTCTTTCGGCTCCACATTGTTCATCTTTTTGCCATCGATTGAAAATGCACCTTCTGAAATGTCTTCAAGGCCTGCAATCATTCGCAGCGTTGTCGATTTTCCACAACCCGATGGTCCGACGAAGACGATGAACTCTTCATCTTCCACAGTAAGGTTGAAATTTTCGACTGCAGTCACTTTATTGTCGTAAGTTTTTGTTAACTGTTCCATCACTAATTTTGCCATTGTTTCACTTTCCTTTCAGTACAAGTAATGCAGCGCCTAATATTCCGGCATCATTGCCGAATTTCGCTGTTTGAATATCTAATGGATTGAGCAATAAAGGCTCGAGCTGGCGGATTAATTGCGGCCACCAATATTCTGCTGATTCTGACACCCCACCGCCGATGACAAGCATTTCCATATCAAACGCCGCCTGCAAAGAACTGATGACAATGCCGAGATCATATGTGAACGCTTCCAATAATTGATTGGATTGTTCGTCTGTTGCTGCAGATTGAAACATTTCGAGCGGCGTCATTTCCAAGCCAGCTTCATGAATGCGGCGCTGGATGCCCGTCCCCGAAACGTATTGCTCATAACAGCCTTTTCGTCCGCATGCACAGTCAGCGCCCCTAGGATATAAAGTTAAGTGCCCAAGTTCAGCGGCTCCACCGTTCGGACCCCCGCTCAGCAATTTACCATCCCAGATTATGCCGCCGCCAAGCCCCGTCCCGAGCGTAAGGCATACTACTCGTTCGAGCCCTTTGGCTGCCCCAAACTTCGCTTCAGCCAAAGCTGCACAATTGGCATCATTCTCAACTTCCACGCGTTTTCCGCTTGCCGCTTCCAATTGTGCCTTTACTTTTGTGCCGGTCCACCCTCGCAAAGCTTCAGTAGAAAAGATGATTCTTCCCTCTTTTGGATCGACAAATCCATGTGTACCGATTCCGATTGCTTCTGCATCCGGAAATTCCGCCAGTATCCGCAGAACGTTTTCTTCCAAATACGGATACAATGGAAATTGCGTCGGTATTTTTTCGTCATAGAGAATGTTGCCTTCAGCATCTATGATGCCCAGGCGAATTTTTGTTCCTCCAATATCAACACCCATCACGTTCGCCATCGAGTTCCCCCTCTTGTTATGTGAAGTACTCTTATCATAACTGATATTCTTTCAATTTCTAGAATTTTTTATAGAACACGATCGTTTCGTAAGGACGCAAAACCAATTTCTCTGTATTCTTGGGACTTTCATAATTATGTACCAAAAGCTCTCCCTCTGGCATTTCAAACGTATGGTTGTCACTTGAAAAATTGCAGTAAACCGTTAATTTCTCATCTCGAATTTCACGCGTATATGCAAAAACTTTCTCATCCTCCCGGTGCAGCAAAGTAAAATCGCCCTGGGTAATGATCGCCATCGTTTTTCGCAAACCAATCAGTTTTTTATAAAATTGATAAATCGAATTGTCTTCATCCTTATCTGTTGTGTTGATGACAGAGTAATTCGGATTTACAGCAATCCAAGGTGTGCCTGTCGTAAATCCACCATTTGCTTCCGAGCTCCATTGCATTGGTGTCCTCGCGTTGTCGCGGCCTTTAACATAGATCGATTCCATTATTTTCTCGTGAGGAACTCCCTGGAGGCTCTTTTCTGCATACATATTACGGGTTTCAATATCCTGGTATTCATCGATGCCCTCGAAACGAACATTCGTCATGCCGATTTCTTCTCCCTGGTAGATGTATGGTGTTCCTTGCATGAAATGAAGGCATGCCGCCAGCATTTTTGCCGACTCGACGCGGTATTCCATGTCGTTGCCGAACCTTGAAACGACACGTGGTTGGTCGTGGTTGTTCCAATAAAGGCTGTTCCACCCTTTATTGTGCAAGGCATTCTGCCAGTGTTCCAAATTGTATTTCAAATCTGTCAGCTGGAGCGGTTTTAAATCCCATTTCTCTCCGCTCGCTTGGTCAAGCCCCATGTGCTCGAAAGTGAAAATCATATTTACTTCCCTGCGCTCTTTGCCTGTATATTGAATGGCGTCCGTAACAGTCGCACCCGGCATTTCCCCGACAGTGACAATATCATATTTTGACAACACTTCGCTGTTCATTTCCTGCAGATAGTCATGGATTTTCGGGCCATTCATAAAATATACGCTGCCGTCGCCGTCCGGACCATCTGGAAATTCGGGGTCCTTGGAAATCAAATTGATGACATCCATTCGGAAGCCGTCAACACCTTTATCCAGCCACCAGCGCATCATTTCATAAACGGCCTTCCGCATTTCTGGATTCTGCCAGTTCAGGTCCGGCTGTTTTTTTGAAAATAGATGGAGAAAATACTGCTCGCGCAGTTCATCGAACTCCCATGCGGATCCACTGAAAAACGAGCGCCAATTATTAGGCTCATCCCGCCATATGTAATATTCCGGGCTGGTCGTGAACCATTTATGTTCATCAGAAGTATGATTGATGACAAGGTCCATCATCAATTTCAATCCCCGATTATGCAGTTGTTCGATTAATTCCTCAAAATCTTCCATTGTTCCAAAATCATCCATGATTCTCTGGTAATTTCGGATATCGTAGCCATTGTCATCATTCGGAGAATCATAAACCGGCGATAACCAAATAACATCAATCCCAAGCTCTTGAAGATAATCAAGTTTTTGGATTATACCTTGTATATCACCGATGCCATCGCCGTTTGAGTCCTTAAAACTCCTGGGATAAACCTGGTAAACTGCCGATCGCTTCCACCACTCATCCATTTAAACACCCCTTTCACCTAATAAACATGGAATATTCTAACATGAAGAAGGCGATAAAGGGAATATTCACCTGCAATCTTTGTTTCACCATACTTTGTGTTAACCCAAATAAAAAATAAGTTGACTCATTTCCTTTGATTTATTATACTGCTAATAGATTATCTATTGGAGGTTTCCCATGACTACATACTCAAAAACAAGATCTGAAAATCATTCGAAAACATTGAAACTGGTGCACATCGCAATGTTTTCGGCGCTGATGGCAATCGGTGCCAACCTGACCTCATTCCTCGTAATTGGAGGTGTACCGATCACGTTGCAGTCTGTCTTCGCCATCCTGGCAGGTCTCATTCTCGGCAGCCGCCTCGGCGCTGCTTCCATGGTCGTTTACACATTTATCGGCCTTGCGGGAGTACCGGTTTTCGCAAAATTCTCTGGAGGCATGGATACGATCATTTCTCCGACATTCGGCTTTATCCTTTCTTTCATTTTGATGGCATACGCAGCCGGATTGATCGCTGAAAAATTCCCGACCCGCAAAGGTTTTGTCATTGCGGCACTTGCCGGATTATTCGTCAACTATGTTTTTGGAACAAACTGGATGTATGCCGCCTATAAATTATGGTTCGCTGCACCTGAAGGCTTTACATACGCGCTGGCATGGGCTTGGATGGTTCCGCCGCTTCCAAAAGACCTGATCCTGTCAGTGCTTGCCGGAATCTTCGGCTTCAGGCTGAAGCCGATTATCCGCAAATATATGTAACTAATAATGAAAAAGCCGGTGCGGGAAGAATTTCCCGCACCGGCTTTTATTTTAGCGTCTTGTTCTTACAGGCGCCGCTTTCCATTGCGCTTGGAGCCAAGCTTCGAAATCCTCGCCTTTGTCACCTTTATACGTATCGTAAATATCGCTGCGCATCTTTTGAAGCTTCTCTTTGAAATCTTCATAGGTGTGATCGGCAGGCAAGCTTTTCTTGATGCGAACCAATACTTTATGTGTGTCTTTAATCAGTTCGTGTTCATTGCGTTCCGGCATCTCGACGTTCTCACCGAAATTCCGCAGCATTCCATATGCCGCTTCCTGAACCCGGTAAACCGGATCGTTTTTCATACGGTTCAACAGGATACTGATGGTGTGCTCAGTTTTCCAATTGCCTAATTCTTCCACGGCAGCCAAACGTTCTTTCCAGTTGGCCATGCGATTTGCTGCTTTTTTCAATTCGTCGTAATTCGGGGGCACTTCTTCCTTGTAGTTATGTTGTGTCAATTTCATTCTCCTTTTGTTCATTTTTCTGTGCGAAAAATGGAGTTATGCATTTCTTCTTCGAAATCACATCGCTCTTTAGAGTGTACCATTTTATTCGTTCTCTATCACTTTATTCCTTCTATAAATAAGTATAACTAATCGATATTCCGCAAAACAGCTTGCTAAGACTTTGGCCGAAGCTTGCGAGGTCAAATCTTTGCGACGAAGCAGCGAAGCGATGCAGAGACAGGAGCATGCAGGAGCATGCTTATTTAACCCTTTGTCACAGGATCTTTCGCTGTTTTGCTCCATATCTTAAGAGACTTCTCTCAGCAAAGGTGCGACTCATGAGTATAATCTTTGCCCTTGTCCATCCCGCCAATGTTTTATATTCATACTACCTCTATAGTTCAACTTATATAGATTAGAAAAGTTTAAAATTGCCGATATAAGGAAATAAAAGAAAGGGAATCTAAACGCGACGGAGGAGAACAAATGGTAACAGCACATAAAGCTTTATTGAGGAAAGAGGATTTTGCAACACGCAAGGATTTGCCTGAATGGCTGCTGAAAGAATACGAGACATTCCACAATACAGTAACAGATAAAACTTTTCCTTGTTATTTCGGAATGAGCGGCGAGTTGAAGGGTGAATTGAGATATGCATACATAAGCCGGGAGGACTGGTCAGCGCTGCCGGTTGCCGTGGAAGAATTTCTCTCCCTGTTCAACGACCCGAAACATAAGAGGCACGGGCTTTTTGTTTTTGTCGAACCGCTTCAAACTGAAGGCAGTCTGGAACAATACCGGGATGAATTCTGGGCCATACTGCAATACCTGCACAACGTCGACGAGACAGAATGGCCGGCTGACAAGCCAAAAGATCCGGATCATTATCTATGGGATTTCGTTTTTAAAGGCGAACCGATTTTCATCTTCGGCAATGCCCCCGCCTATAAACACCGCAAGACCCGTGACCTTGGCAATGCGATGGTCATGGGATTCCAGCCGCGCCGTATTTTTGAAGGATTGACGGGAACTGAAAAAGGCGGCATCATGTCACGCGAAAAAGTGCGCCAGCGTGTTGAAGCCTGGGATCAGCTGCCGACGCATCCGGACATCAGCCATTTCGGTGACCCGGACCATAACGAATGGAAGCAATTTTTTATCGGCGACGACATCGAGCCGATTGCAGGCAAATGCCCCTTTTCACATAAAGCAGCTGAATAAAATCAAAAGGCTTCGCAGTTGCGAAGCCTTTGTTTTGATTTATATTCATTTTTACAGAGAACCGATCGCTTTGATAAACCGATCGACTTCTTCTTCCGTATTATATGGAGCAAGCCCCGCACGCACCCATCCTCCGGTTTTATTGACATCCAGCACGTCGCCTAATGTTGAAGCATAGAAATGGCCCGCAGCTGTGAATATACTGTATTCTTCGGCTAAAAATTCACACACTTGAGACGGCTCATAGCCTGCAACCTGAAATGCGACCGTCGGTGTTTTTGCGACATCATCGGCGGCCTGCCAGAGCGTGACTTTGTCAATTTGACTCAAGCCATCACGCAACCGTGCCGCCAGGCCATTTTCGTAGTGTTCGATTTTTTCATAACCGGAAAGTATCTTTTCACGGCGTGTCTTCCCTTCACCGAACGACGCGAAAAATTCGATGGCTGGACGAATGCCCGCAATGCCTTCGTGATTTTGAGTACCGGTCTCCAGCTTATCCGGATAATAGGACGGTGAAGTGGTCAGTTTATATGGCACCAGATCTTTAAAGACGTTCTCACGGATTGCGGCAATTCCGATGTGCGGCCCGAAGAATTTGTAGGCGGAACACAGCAGGATATCGATATCCTGTGCTTCCCGGTCGATCGGCATATGCGGAGCAGCATGGACAGCGTCAGCGGCAACAAGCGCACCGACTTCACGTGCCCGTTTAACGGCAGGTGCCAAATCAACGATTGTGCCGATTGCATTCGATGCCATGCCGAGTGCCACCACTTTTGTTTTTTCATTGATAAGTGTATCGATATTGCTCATATCCAAAGTCAGCTTTTCTTTATCGACCGGAATCCAGCGCACTGTCAGGCCGTGATCTTCCGCCATCATGATCCATGGATCGACATTTGCCCGGTGGTCCATTTCAGTAACTACGACTTCATCACCTTGTTTGAATTGCTTGCCAAGGGCGTTGGCGATTGCGATGGTCAGCGTTGTCATGTTCGCGCCGAATGCCACTTCGTTTGCCTGCACATTCAGAAAATCAGCGACAGCAGCACGCGCTTCCGAAATCACTGACTCCGTCTCCCAGCTTGAAGGAAATGTTCCGTGCAGATTTGCTCCACCTCTTTGCATATAACCCGTGATGGCGGTAATGGCCTGCAGCACGACCTGGGAACCTCCCGGTCCGTCAAAATAAGCTGCTGGCCTTTCTTTATACGTTCGTTCCAGCGCCGGAAATTGCGCTCTCACTTTTTCAATTGGAAAAATGGTTTCTGTCGATTTCACGATGAACATCTCCTCTTCATGGTTTCCGACCCCCGACTCCAGTCGGAATACGGCTCTGATTCCAGTTTAACAAAATATTGTTCGATTTATCTGATTTCAGCAAATAAAATCCGTGCTGTTTTCGGACAAAAAACTTGCCATTAAATTTTTTTAGGCTTATCCTTCTTTATTGAAGTTATTACATAATTTAAAGGAGGCCATTATGGAACAGTTTGATGATTCGGTCAAAGTTTTAATCGAAAATGCCGGTTGGATGGCTCCACTTTTCTTTCTGCTGCTGCATTTGTTGAGGCCGTTCTTCTTTCTGCCTGTCATCGCTGTATGTGTGCTGGGAGGAGTAGCTTTCGGCTTTGTGCAAGGAGCCGCCCTGTCATATACGGGCTTGCTGCTGATGAGTGCCATCACTTATTTCATGCTGAAGCGCTTACCTAAATCCCATAAAAAAATGACCCTTCTGAAAGAACGGATTTTCACTGACAAAACGCTCAGTGTAGGCCAGGTGATGCTGCTTCGTATTATGCCTTTCGTGCATTTCCAGCTCCTGTGCTTTTATTTGATGGATATGACAAAAAACTTCAGGGAATACATGTATTATTCTGCACTCGGATTGACTGTTCCGGCAATTGTTTATACAGCTTTCGGTCAATCAATCACTGAATTCCCCTGGTATATGACAATTGCTTTTCTGTTCTTTTTAATTGCTATATTCTTTGCAATCGACCGTTACCATAAGACTCATACTGCCCACCAATGACAATTATCGCCCGCATATTGCTGCGGGTTTTTTACTTTTCTTCAATAAAGGGTATAGTGTAAAAAGTTGAACCAATAAAGGAGAATAATTATGCCATTTTTTAACAATAAAGAAACTCGACTTTTTTTCGAAGATATCGGCGAAGGAAGGCCGCTTCTGCTCTTGCACGGTCTGACCAGCAATCACCAGATGTTCTATAGAGAAATTGGCTATCTCAAGGATAAATTCAGGATCATCGCATTGGATTCACGCGGACACGGAAAATCCGACCGTCCGGCTGAATTCACATTGGAGGATCATATAGCTGATACCATTGCCCTGCTTGACCACCTTCAACTCACCTCTGTCTATGTATTGGGTGTTTCAATGGGCAGTTACATCGCCCAGGGAGTGGCCATTAAGCAACCTGGACGTGTGGAAAAATTGATCCTCGCAGCCACCAAATCCTACGGCGGGCAATCTTCCATGGCCGAGATGTTCGACCGCTATGAAGAGCGGCTTGAAGGTATGAGCATCGCAGAAAAATTAGCCATGTCCTCCGAGCTCATCTTCCATGACCAGGATGCCGTCAATACTTGGCAGAAAACTATTGCCAAAAACAGCCGGATGCTCAATGGAGATGAACAGTCTGCTGCATCTGCGGCTTTGAGGGATTTTAATTTCAAAAATGATCTGAAGCTGATTACTGCAGAAACACTTGTCATAAGCGGGAAGCATGACGGCTTAAATCCCCCTGAAAAAGGCCGGGAAACTGCGGTACTGATTCCGAATGCGGATTACATGGAATTCCAGGATTCCGGCCATGCTCCGAACGTGGAACAGGACAGGCTGTTTCTCGGCGTGATCGAAAAGTTTTTGGGATAACTATAAGACGGGGATCAGCCGAACAAGGACTGATTCCCGTCTTATTTGAACTTTTTTCCAAAACCATTTACTTGTGAGTTTTTCGTTATTTTTATATAATTAATAAAAGAGATAAATTTTTATCATTTGGGGGATTAAAAAAGCAGGATGACAGACAGCAAAAAAAGAAACAAGATTAAAGGTTGGATATACTCGATTCTTGATTTAACAGATACCAAGCTGGACTTAGTAGAACACAGTAAGGGCATCAATATGAGTTATAATTTCATCCATAATCGTATTGGTGTAGATATCTCACGAATTCAAGAAGCAAGAAAAGAGCTTGCTTCGCCTGTAGCCCTGAAAACCTATATTGAAGTAATGACTCTCCATGAGCTTGGCCATGCTGCTGACAGAGAAGCATTGCTGGAATCGATGCCTTGGACAATTGAAGTATATAATCTAAAAAAATCCGTTCCTAAAGATAGCCTTTACAGTGATCCCAATGTGTTGAAAGTTATTTTGGATGAACAATTGATGAACATAGAATTTGAAAAAACCGCGTGGAGACATGCTGAAACAATGAACAACCTTCATCAAGTTACAGATGACAAAACGTTTAATTTCATCCATGAACACAGTCAGGCAAGCTATGAAGAACCCTATAAAAAAAACTTGTGTTTGTATGAGCGATTACTTGCGGATTCTATTGAGTTGACAGCATAATCATACGCTAAAAGACTTCATTGAGAAGTTCTTTTTTTGTGTTTTAAAATTGCGTGCAGCCATTAAGGATTTGCGCAATATATGAAAAAAATGAGATGTATCGTGCCTATGACATTAAAGAATAAGTCGAACATGATTGAAAAAAGCCGATATGGCATTAAAGATAGCGAAGGAATAAAATATGCCATTCATAATTCTTTAATGAAAATCGATGCAACTATGGTATTTATGAAATCGGGATAAAAAAAAGAGGCTTTTCGCCATTAAAGCGAAAGCCTCTTTCATCTTTGGGCAATAAAGGATACTTCATCAAAACATCCCCTCTTCGGATATTTAGTCACCATTCATTTTTTCACCCAGCAGCCGGAAAGCAGTCTCGATTATTTCTTTCGGAACAGCGGGATAGGCATCGCCCAAACTAACTTCGTAATAACAATTGTCCTGATCAATTTCACGTAAATTCCCTGTCAGGCCAATGCCGGATGCCTGTTGAACAAGCGCCAGAATCTCTGCTGCCTGTTCCACCGGTTTATTGATGTGGACATGGAACATATTCGACACGGGCAGTTCGGGCAGTGTTGTGATTCCCTCGCAGGAATTGTATTTTACGGCGAGTTCTTTAGCCCATGCATAATAGTCCGCCATTCTACCTTTGCGCAACTCAAAATAATAATCGGCTGTGAAAATGTATGGGTAGAGTGAAATAAGATCGCCGCCGTGACGCTTTTTCCAAACTTTGGATTCTTTGATGAAGTCTTCGTCACCCGCGAGAATCGCACCGGCAATTCCACCAATTCCCTTATACATAGAAAGGTAAACGCTGTCGAACAGGCTGCAGATGTCCTCGACAGATTTCCCGTAAAACGGCAAAGTCTCCAGAATGCGCGCTCCGTCGAGATGCAGCATGATATCATTTTCGCGGCAATACTCCGAAATCGCCTGTAGCGTTTCAAAATCGGGCAGCTGTCCACCGATTTCCCGCTGTGGCAGTTCCAGCAGCACACAGGCAACATCTTTCGGCATCGCTTTGACATCTTCCAATGTGATAACGCTGTCTCTATCTGTCAGCAACACTGTTTCAATGCTGTGCAATTTTTTCAGGCCGTCTTCCTCGTGTATCTCCAAATGGGACAAAGGATGATAAGCGACTTTGGCCGTCCCTTTCTCATCACACCAGATGCGCAATGCAATTTGCTGGGCCATCGTGCCGCTTGGGAAAAACACCGCCTTTTCTTTCCCCAGAAACTTCGCCATTTTCTCTTCAAAGTCGTTAATCGCTTCACCTGAGCCATACATATCTGATTTTATTTCGCCGTCTATATTGCCAAAAGCCTGTTTTAATACAGCCACATTTCTCGGGCCATGACCTGACAGCAGATAAGACGACTCCTCAAAGGATTTTTTTAATAATTCCATCCCGCTCAAAATCCCAACCCCTTTGTCTGAAAAGTCTTACATATTCATTACTATAACATTCTATCAAAAACGAAAGCTAACCCTCCGCAGTTTTATCTGCAAAGGGTTAGTCCGTCTCATCTGTTCAACCAAAGTTCTCTGTATAAACTTCAGCGTTTTTTATATTTTATTGGTGACCGACAAATCGTGCTGGTCGGCAGCTTTCGGACGGCAAAAATGATAGCCCTGCCCTTCATCGCAAAGTTCCTCCCGCAGATAAGCAAGCTGGACAGAGTCTTCGATTCCTTCTGCAACCACTTCCATCCCAAGTTTATGCGCCAATGTGATGATTGTGGATGTAATCGCTTTGCCATTCAGATCGTTGTTGATATCCTGCACAAAACTGCGATCAATTTTCACGCGGTCAAACGAAAATTGACGCAAGTAATTCAGTGAAGTAAATCCTGTGCCAAAATCATCAATCGACATCGATATGCCAAGAGCTTTCAATTTGAGCAGGCTTTCTTTCAAAATTTCGGTGTCTTCAAGCAGGATGCCTTCCGTAACTTCCAATTCCAGCCACTTTGCTTCAAGTCCTGTTTCTTCGAGTATGCTCTTCACTAATGACACAAAGTTCGGATGCTGCAATTGTATGGTCGATATATTCACACAGATGCGAAATGGAACACAGCCTCTCGTCTGCCAAAGCCTATTCTGTGAACAGGCGTTATAAAGCACCCATTTTCCAATTGCAATAATCTGCCCGCTTTCTTCCGATACCGGAATAAAACGGTCCGGGGGCACCATACCGAGGTCCGGATGATTCCATCTGATCAATGCTTCCATCGCACTCACTTCACCCGTTTTCAAATTCATGATCGGCTGATAATGGATTAAAAATTCATCGTTGCGGATGGCAGATTTCAATTCCCTTTCAATCGTCAACTTATCAGCTGTTTCCTGATTTAATTCAAATGAATAAAGTGAGAAACTGTCTTTACCGTATTTTTTGGTGTAAAGCATGGCAGACTCTGCCTGCTTGATCATGTCTCCCTGAATTTTGCCGGTGCAAGCAATGCCGATGCTCGCAGTCAATGCGATTTGATGCCCGAGCACATCCACCGGTTCCGCCAGCACTCTGTTCAGCCGCTCCGCCCACTCGATAGCTGCTTCTTTACCGGCACCCGGCAGCAGAATCGCAAACTCGTCGCCGGCAAACCTTCCAACTGTGGCTGAATCATTGAGACAGTCCAGCATGCGAAGAGAGATTTGCTTAAGAAAAGTATCCCCATATTCATAACCAAGTGAATCATTGATGTATTTAAAACGATCGAGATTTATAAACAGGACTGCCAGTTCGACTTCTTTATCATTTGAAACTTTATAGGCCTGGAACAATCTGTCTTCGAATAACTTCCGGTTGGGCAGCTTCGTCAAATGATCAAAAAATGCCATCTCCTCGAGCAGCCTTTTATTTTCGTTGCGCGCTGTAATATCTTTTGCAATACCGTACGCTCCCGTAATTTGTCCCGTCTGGTTCATAGGGAAACTTGTCACTTCAAGTTGGATAAGCTTTTCGTTTTTACCGTAGAGATTGATTTCAAAACAATTAGTATTACCGTTTAAAGCTTCTCCAAAATAATGCAGTGCTTTGTCCAGATGCTCCGGCACTATCATTGGCATAAATGACATTTTCATCAATTCGTCATAGGAGTATTCCGATAATACCAGTGCTCCCGGATTGACATTCGTGAAATTCCCTTCCATATCGAAAGAAAAAATAGCGTCCGGATTTTCAAAGAACAGTGAGTTATAACGTTCTTCACTATCTTTCAACCGGCTTTGTGCCATCACTTCTTCAGTTACATCCGTTACACTGCCGATAAAAGCAGGTTTACCATCCCATTCCGATACACGGGAATGTAATTCTCCATGGATAATATTGCCATCATTTTTGATGATTCTGATCCGATAACGGACAGACTCGCCTACTGTTTCTGATTGTTCAAAAATCCTTGTCTGAACAATTGGCAAATCTTCAGGATGGATTACATCTTTCAACTGAATTTCCCCTAACAGAAATTGATCTTCAAGAAACCCGAGAAGCTCACACAGGCTTTCGTTTACATAGACGAACTTTTCTTCTGACATTATGTACATACTTACTGGCACCTGTTGTACAAGCAACTCAGAAATAGAGCTGCTTGACTTACCTACTGCGTTACTATGGTTTATTGTGATTTCATGTTTGTATTCTCTTGTTGGACGATATCTGTCGTTCATTTGTACAAATCCTCCCAGGAATGAAGATTATGGCGGCGACAGATGTCGAAGACCACAAAAATATATCTACTTTAAATCAATAATACCAAATTAAAGATTATAAAAGTAAATAATAGTAAAAAAGTTTACATAATATTAAAATTAACCAATTAAAATTTAGTTTTGAAAATTTGCCAATAAAGTCTTTTCAGTGGGAGTTACTCCACACACAAAAAAAGGCGTTTCCCATTTCTGGAAAACACCTGTTTCATTAATCTTCTATCAGCTCCGCGTAAACAATCAGCCTTTTTTCCCTCGTTCCCCGATTATGATCATAATCCCCGGAACAAGTAATCAATACCAATTCCGGTGAGGATCGGTATCCGAAAATCGACTGAATATCGGCAAGCTCTAAGTCAACAGATTCCATTGCATAGACTCTGAAAACTAATTTCTCACCGGCACCTGCTACAATTATTTCATCTCCGGCTTCAAGTTCGGCCAAATCCCAAAATACAGCTGGACCCTCGAGGCCATCAACATGTCCGGCGATAACGGCGCGCCCGTTATCCCCCGGCTTGTAACCGGGTTCAAACCAGCTGACATCTTCAATCGTTTCCGGCACATCCATTTCCCCATTTTCTTTTACGCCCAGATGCAATGTCGTTGCTTCAACACCAATCGCAGGAATGGAAATCTTTTCAGGAACCAGCCCTTCCCGTTTGGATGCATTGATCGGATTTTCTGCAGGCGCACCTGCTGTTATCGCCGGTGCGCTATACGTCCGCTCCGCTGCAAAGCCTGCATCTTTTGAACGCACACTTACTTCATCTGTCGTTTCCTGGCAACCGGAGAGCAAAATAGCTGCGCCGATCAGGAACAGTGAAAATTTAGTTTTGAAACCGTTTTCTAAATACCAGTCCTCCGGCAACAACTGCGGACATTGCACCAATCACAAGCATCCAGTTTGTTTGAGTTTGCTCAGGAGCACCCAAACCGGTCGTCGGCATTTCATCAGGAGAACCCGCTGCTTCGTAATCCACCAAAGCGATTACTTCGAGTGAATCAACTGTGTTTACTGCGAATACACTGTAAACAGTGTCAGCTGCCAATTCTGTACCTTCCAAAGGCAGCACTTGTGTGCCATCCGGCAGACGGATTTCAAGATCGTAAGTTCCTGGCTCCAATTCTGCATAGTCAGTAATGCCAGGGAATTCAGCTCCGCTGAATAATGCATCTCCGCCAATCACTCCCACATCAACTGCAGGGGCGTCCGGAGACAAGTGGCCAACACGGATTTTCGTTTGCCCTTCCGTTACTTCCATTGAATCTTCTGCTACTACAAATTCCAATGACTCCAATGAATTTGCCGCTGCAACCGTATATGCCTGTCCGGCTTCCACGGTAAGATCTGCCTGAAGAACCGCTTCACCTTCCGCATATTCAGATCCTGCTGCAAAAACTTCTACATTATGGGTACCTGCTGGAACATCCAGGTACCCGGAATCCGCTTTGAACGGAACATCTTCTAAAGTTAAATCTCCATTGATGTATACATCGACTGCTGGAGCATCAGGTGAAGCATGGACCACTCTCAGTTTTGCCGTATGGCTATCCGCCATAACACCTGCTGCGAGCAACGAGAATACCAAGGCAAATGCGACGGACATTGAAACGAAAATCTTTTTCAATCTAACCACTCCTTTTCCTTGTTTAGTGTTTGTATAATAAATATACAACTTATTTATAACCTACTCAGATAAATAATGCAACAAAGACTCTAAAAATTCAGAATATATTATTTATCTGCTTTTATAGTAACTGTTTGCGGGTGGTAAATCAAGGTAAATCTTCAAAATACCTCTATACTGCGGTTTCTGCTATATACTAAACTCCAATTCTTTAGCTAATTATGTCAATAATTCAAAAACCCGAAGCCATATCGGCTTCGGGTTTAGTCGTTTTATTTTGTTAGAACTTGTTTAATCTCGTTTTCGAATGTTTCTGGCTTGTCTTTGGGTGAAAAGCGGGCCACCAGATTGCCCTCCTTATCCACGAGAAATTTTGTGAAATTCCACTTGATGCTGCTGCCGAGAAAGCCTTTGCTGTTGTCAGTCAGATATTTGAACAGTGGATGTGCATTTTTGCCATTCACTTTCACCATATCATGCATCTGAAATGTCACGCCGTAGTTCATCCGGCAGGATTGTTCAGCTTCTTCTGCGCCATCAAGTTCCTGACCGAACTGGTCTGATGGGAATCCGAGGACGACAAGACCATCCTTTTCGTATTTCTTATATAGATTCTCAAGGCCATCGAATTGATCCCTTAACCCGCATTTTGTAGCTGTATTGACAATCAGCATTGTTTTTCCTTCATATTCACTTAACGGATAAATGCTTCCGTCTGGCTTAGCAGCCGTAAATTCATAAATGCTCATACATCTCTCTCCTTTAGCCTCTTTCGGCCGTTTAAATATCCATTTCGACAAAAAATGCATTTAATTGTTTCAGGTCTTTCATCAGGTTCAGCGCATTGATGTCAAGGAAATTACAGCTGACAAGTTTATCGTAAATCGCCTGGCTGATCGCCCTATGCTCTTCTTCTGCTTTTTCTGTCAGAGAAATAACCCAGGCACGTTTATCATCAGGAGATTGGTGTTTGTTTATCCACCCCTGGTCAATCAATCGGTTGATGATAGGATTCAGCGTGCCCGTCCCATGTCCCAGGCGTGCTCCAATATCTTTCATCAGTAAATGTTCCTCTTCCCACAGCACCAATAAAACGAGATACTGGGGAAAAGTCAGATTGAAAGGTTCGAGCACTCTTGCATACATTTTCGTAAAATTGCTTGAAGCTTTGTATACTTCAAAACACAATTGCTGTTCCAGTTTCAAGCTAAAGTCCATATCAACACTTCCATTTTTTCTACCCAGACTCCGAAGTTCAACTCCCCAGAAGAGGGATCTGTACTCACCAGGGACTGGCGCTATTTATAAAACGACAATTTCCACATCGATTGAATCTTTTACCGCTTTTGAATATGGGCAGTACTGATGAGCCTGCTCCACATATTCATGCTTTTTGCCGTCACTGATTCCTTCAATGATAACTTCCAGTTTGGCAGCCAGTTTCACGCCCCCATTTTCTTTGTCGCCCATTAAGGAGATTGTCGCTCTTACTTCACTTCTGTCTACTGTCACTTTGTCACGTTCTAGTACGAGCTCCAAAGCACTGTTAAAGCATGCGCTGTATCCTGCTGCAAATAATTGTTCAGGGTTTGTAGCTGTAGTGGAGTCCCCGCCAAGTGCAGCCGGTTTTGCAACGTCCAGGTTAAAAATATTATCTTCCGAATATACTTCGCCCTGTCTGCCGCCTGTATTGATGATTGTCGTTTCATAAAGTGCTTTCATCTCTAATATTCCTCCATTCAACAAGTTTCTTTCTAAACTCACTATAATTTACATCGTGCACGATGTATATTTATATGCTTATTATTTTTTCAAGAAGTCTGAAGGATTGGGTTCCTTAAGAATGAATTGCATAATAAAGAAGCTCTCCAGTAAATTGCCTGGAAAGCCGTCCGTCTCTCTTGCCTGTATCCATAAAATTTATTTTATATGTTGCTTGTTCCAGTTATTTCGATTCCGTTTAACGCTTGACCTGCCAGCCTGTCCGCTTCAAAATTTTCTTTGCGTGGAATAAGTTCGAATTCCGGCTGTATGCCCAGTTGGGCAAGTTTCGCTTCTATCCTGTCTGCCCAGCGGATCAATTCTTTTTCGATAACCGGCCATTCCCCGCTCATGCCATTAATGACTATCTTTGAATCTCCAATGAAACGAACCGGCATGTTTTTCACTTCAAGATATTCCAGCTCCTGTACGCAAAGGTGAAGCGCCGCATATTCTGCTTCATTGTTTGAAATCATTCCATCAATTTGCGCATTTTGCCTGAGGCGATATGATTTTCCATTTTGGCTGTAATAAATGACGCAGCCCAGGCCCGATTTTCTGTTTTCCACATCAAATCCCCCATCAAAAAAGACCGTAATATCGTGCGGTTCCGTTTCGATACTTTTTAAATATGCCTTCATTTCTTTCATGGTCCATACACTGTCATCAAAAACATCGATAAACAGGAGCTCACTGACCCTGTTCGTGCGTTCCGCATCTTCGGCAATCTGGACACTTTGAGCTGCAGGCATCTCATCTGAACGGAAAACCGTTTCAATGCCTTTGGCAGATCGATACTTCCATTCGAGCCTGACTTTCATTCGTGTGCCTCCTTTTTATCCTGCCTATATCTACATTATTGCCGGTTTCCGGTAACGTAAACAAATTGCCGGGGGGCTGTTTCGGCTTTTTTTCAAACAAAAAAGCTCCAGGCCTAAGCCGGGAGCTTTGGAACAGCCCTCTATTTCACAGGGGGGGTAAAATAGTCGGGATTGAGCTTTGCTGCACATTGCCAGAAGCGATAATAGTTTCCTGATTATCCACTTGATTGGACATTGGTGCCCATGACCCCATCACCACTATGGCTGCAGCCAATCCTGTCAATAAAATCAATTTCGCTTTATTCATAAAAAATCATCCTCCATTTCTATCGTAATAGGATTGAAAATACATCGCCTTTTCCCATTGTTGCTCCTGCTGAAAATAATCAGCGAGTTCAAGGGCGATTTTCTTACTTTCTCTTATATAACCATGTTTTCTGAAAAATGGGAACATTTTTTCTTCTGAATAAACCAAAAGGTCTGGTTGGGAAAAGTTTCGCTTTTCGAAATAGTTTAAGTATAAAAGGAAATACTCATCTTCCGGCCCTTCAGATAAATTCCGCAGTTCCCGAACGTAAGCCCATGCATCAGCTCCAATTTCCACTGCGGTTTCAATCAGGCTGACCAGCACAGCTTTGTAAAAATACGTATCATTGGAAAGTATGTCATGCAATTCCGTCAGCAGATCGAATGCCTGATTGTGATCATTTCTTGTTTTCAGCAATTCGGCAAAATTATACAAAGTCTGATTGTATAATTCTTTCTGGTCTGTCAATCGTGTGTTGCGCTTCAATACTTCGAATATACCTGCCGCCTGCACCAGCAAATTACGTCTCATGTAATTGATTGCCAGCAACAATTGGGCATGCAGCAGGCGGATGTAATTGTAGTTGAGCCTGAAATATTGCACTGATAATTCAGCGTAATGGGCAGACAGCTCATATTGCTCGTGCATGATCAGCAACCGTGCCTTCTGGTAATAAAATTCCCCTTCAAATTTTTGGGGAATGCTTTGGATGCCGTTGTCCAGGGAGTTGACGCATTCCATCGCCAACTCTTTTCTATTGATAAGAGTAAAGTAAAGCGACAAAAATAGCTTATGCATCCATGCCTCTGATTCCGTAAAGGAATTTTTCATGCGTTCCAACAACTCTTTTTGCCGATCTGCCTTGCATTGATCCTGTATGTATAAATAATAGCGAAATTTGTACAACTCATACCGATTTACCAGGTCGGTAGACTGCATATAATCATCATCCTGCTGAAGCTTGACGTACTGCTCCTCCATTTTTTTAAGGTCGTAATGCAAAGAACAGGCAATGAAATCCTGCAACTGCCTTTCCATCCGGTCTCTTTTCACCAGTTCCTTTTTCCATTGAACCCCCATTTTTGCAAGGAGAGCTTCCATTGTCGATTCATGAGGGGTATATGTATTGGACTCGATTTTGCTGAGGTGTGAAATGGAACAGATGCCGTCAGCCAATTGCGATTGGGTCAAATTGTTTTTTGAACGATAATATTTAATTACGGACCCGATATTCATGGCCTCACCCCTTTTCAGATTAATTAAATAATACCATAGAAAAAAGCTCCGGCGAAACACCGGAGCTGCCATTGCTGCTGGGTTTATTATTGTACTGTAGCAAACCCGAATCCTGACGCATAATCATCGCCGTATCCAGCACCAGAGCCGGAAACGATATCGTTTTCATATGCGCGGTATTGCAATTCCCCTCGCACGTCAACATTTGAAGCCGACGGATATTGCGCCCAGATTTTTGCGGCCAAACCGGCTGTGTGCGGTGAAGCCATAGAAGTTCCACTGATTGTTGCATAACCTCCGTCGTACCAGGTAGAATAGACCGCTGCGCCTGGTGCCGACACTTCCACATCACCTTTTTGGATTACATAGTCCCCATCAGTCCGGTTGTAACCTCGTGAAGAGAAATCAGCAACCCGATAAGTACCATTTTGAATTGTGTTTTCAAGAGCTGCGACTGCAACTGCATTGACCAAAGCGCCGGGATAGCCGATGGTCCCCTGTCTCCATCCGGAGTTGCCAGCTGCCGCGATGACAAGAACGCCTTTATTGTATGCATAATTGACTGCATTCGTAATCAGGCTGCTTTCTCCTGAAGAGCCCAGTGACATATTGATAACTACCTTTGTATTTAATGCGGAAGCCTGATCAGCTGCGTGGCGGATAGCCGCTGCGATGTCATCGGCATACCCCGAACCATCATCGCCTAAAACTTTATAAGCCCAAAGATCCGCATCCGGAGCAACTCCGTACACGCCATTTCCCGTGCCGCCATCAGCAAGTGCTGTACCAGCAACATGTGTTCCGTGTCCCTGGCGATCTGTACAACTATTATTTGTGAAAGTCGATCCTACAGTAAAGTCTTTACATTGTTCCAAGTTGTTACGGAGATCCGGATGATTGCTGTTTACTCCCGTGTCCAAAACTGCAATATTAACGCCGGCTCCACCACTTGTTTTGGTGATGCTGCTGTTATTATAGATAGCTTTGATGCCCCACGGTGCTGATTGTGAAGCTGCCATGGCACTGAACTTTGCTTCAGGTTGATCCGTTGCTGTGGCAATTTCTAATTCCGGAACTTTTTCCACAGTTATATTTTTATTTTTCTGCAAGGCGTTGAATTGCTTTTCATTCATATCGGTTGTAAACCCTTCACCAGCGAATTCCCGGTGTGTACCGTATTGCTGTTTTGCGTTCTTCAGGTTTTTCTGATTGGCTGAGTCAACCAGTACCCGGAATTTTTCGTCTCCATTGTCATTGCCTGCATTTGCGCTTACCCCTACTGAAGGTAACACCAAAGCAATTGCCAGCATTGCGGTTGTGAAAATCTTTCCTGATCTCTTCATACATCAATCTCCTTTCCCCAAAAGTTTTATGGCAATAAATCCTGGAGCCGCGGCGTCCCGCTATGCTCTGCCACACATTTAACGTTACCAGAGGATTTACTGAAGCGTAATTGGGAAAAAAATGTAGAATTATTACTTTTATGAAACATCGGGAAAAATAAATAGGCATAAAGACTTTGTTTGCTTCATTTAAAGTCACCGTCATGTTTTATTAATATTTTTCGCATGAAATTGGCATGTAAAATCCTTTTGCCGGGCCAGATGCGAGTTATTCGAAAATCCTTAGTGACTTTGATACAGTGATAAAGTATGAAATATTATTCTGAAAAATTATTCAAAATAAGCATCCCTTTCACTATTCGACAAAATTCAGGAGGCCAACTTTGAAGAACGCTTTAATTATTTATTTGATTGGTGCATTAATACTCGCCGTAATCGGAATCTACTCATTTGTTCAAATTTTTGCGTCTTAGCGCAAGGCCCGCCTGTAGCACCTGGATTGAAACAACTGATAGCTCCTTAAAACCTAAAAACCTGTCCTTCACATTGAAGGACAGGTTTTTATCGTTATAAGATCGCTCGTTTATAAGATCCAAAATGTTGCTCCAGCCACTCCCCCATTTGGAACAAGGCTTCTTCATTGCCATTACTGCTGATCAATTGGACTCCAATCGGCAGCCCTTTCTCATCAAAGCCGAGTGGAACTGTCAATGCCGGCAAGCCCCACGTGTTGGCATAGGCAACAAATGGCAGGTACTGCCGGAAAGTTTTACGAATAGAAAATATCTCCCGGTAGACAACCCCGTGTCTCGGTGCCGTCTTGTGGTAGACCGGCATGATCAGAATCCGTTCTTTCAAATAATTCTCCAGGATATGATCGCCGTGCTGCAAAAATTCACGGATTTTCTCCAGTCGTTTTTCAGAAGGTTTAAAAAGGGCTCCGCCGATCAACGCCCAGGATAAATATCGATGGACTTCGGATGTTCCTCTGAATCGTTCTTTCATATAAGAACTGTAAAGATTCATCGACTTGCCGCCAAATGCTTCATTTCGTGTATTTGCAGCACCGTCAATAGACATGATTTCCTGCCATACTCCAGCCGAATCATCAAAATAGGGAGGTGCTTCGCGTTCGGTTTCAAAATCAATGGCACATTTTTGGGAGATTGAATCGATCAGCTTTGCGGTATGATCGGCTAATGGATAACCGGTATCCGGGAGGATGTTTAACATAAAGCTTTTGAGTGTTCTTGCGGGCGCAGGAACTTTTGCAACAATATTGTAAATCATCCTTGCGTCTTTGACACTTTTTGTAATCGGACCAATGCCCAGCATTCTGTATTGAAGTCCTTCTTTGACTTCGGGGTAACTCCCCGTTTGAGAGACTTGATCCCGGCCTGATTTAAAACCGACCACTCCGTTAAAGTGGCTTGGAAAACGGATGGAGCCGCCAATGTCCGAGCCAAGACCTGCAGCTGCTCCACCTGCTGCAATCAAGGCCCCTTCACCACCGCTCGATCCACCGGCTGTTCTGCGGAAGTCCCGCGGATTATTCGTACGGCCATAAAGTTTATTGACGGTTTCCTGGCAAAAACAAAGCTCCGGCGTATTGCTTTTGCCAAGAATGATTGCCCCTTCTGCCCGAAGTTTGTTTACCACTTCCGCATCCTGGTCCATTACATACTCTTTCCTTCTGATCAAACCACCGGTGGTCTTCATGCCGCGGACATGGAAAGCTTCCTTAATGCTTATGGGGACTCCGAATAATGCGCCGGATGCGTCGCCTTCTGCAAGCCTCTTATCAGCCAGGTCAGCTTCCAGAAGCGCTTGTTCAAAACGGTCTTCGACAAGGCAGTTTACGGAGTGATTAATGTTGTTCAGATGCTCTATATATATTTCCACCGCTTGACGGGATGTGATTTTCTTTTCCATTATTAACTGCGCCACACCCATGGCGTCCAAATCCAGAACCAGGGAATCCACCAACTCAGGGGTTTTTACCATTTTAAGCGCCTCCGATTCTTTTAATAGCTTTATTATACAATTATTTAACAAATAAAGGTATATTAATTATTCTATAGTCACTATTATTCTTTGCAGTATATAGGACTAATTCCTGCAACGCTATTTACAGTTAAGCCATAGGATTTGTCCGTAAAGCATACTTATACTACAATCGGAAGACATATAAGTTGAACAAATAATCTAAAGTAACCGATATTCCGCAAAACAGCTTCGCTTGCCTGGGGGCTTGCGCTGAGCTAACTCGGTCTCGTTTCACTTCGTCCGAGTGGATCTCACCACTTCGCTCGGTCCCCTGGGCGTCTGCGCTGTTTTGCTCCATATCTAAGCAACTCTCTCAGCTCCTAAGCGATTTATTGAGTTTAATTCTTTAGTTCAACTTAGATAGCTTAATGACACCAATTAACAGGAAAGGTTGTTACCATTCATGAAACCAGTGGACAATATAACAGATCTGATCGGCGATACGCCGGTCGTAAAATTAAATCGCATCGTCCCCGAAGGCGCTGCAGATGTATATGTAAAATTAGAGATGTTCAATCCATCGAAAAGTGTCAAAGACCGTGCTGCCTTTAATATGATCAAGAGCGCAGAGGAACAGGGCATCATAGGAGAAGGTGCAACAATTATTGAACCCACCAGCGGCAATACCGGCATCGGACTTGCTATGGTGGCCGCTGCCAAAGGCTATCACGCCATTTTGGTGCTGCCCGACAACGCAACAAAAGAACGCATTAACCTGTTAAAAGCGTTTGGTGCAGAAGTGGTTCTGACGCCTGACCACGAAAAAATGCCCGGTGCCATAAAAAAAGCGCTGGAGCTGCAAGCTGGAATACCGAACAGTTTTATTCCCCAGCAATTTGAAAACCCATCGAATCCCGATATTCACCGGGTGACGACTGCTGTTGAAATTCTCGAACAGATGGATGGCAAGCTGGACGCTTTTGTCGCTTCCGCAGGAACCGGCGGCACCATTACCGGTACAGGCGAAGCTTTAAAGGAAAAATTACCCGAGCTGTTCGTGGCCGTTGTTGAACCAAAAGGCTCTCCAGTACTGTCAGGCGGAAAACCGGGGAAACACAAATTGGTAGGCACCAGCCCCGGATTTATTCCGGATATTCTCAACACGGAAATTTATGATGAAATTTTCGCCATCGAAGATGAGGATGCTCTCAATATTTTCCGCAGAGTTGCAAGAGAAGAGGGGGTCTTTGTCGGCCCATCTGCAGGCGCCACCATTTACGCCGCAATTGAAATTGCCAAAAGATTGGGCAAAGGGAAAAAAGTGCTGTGCATCGCTCCGGATACCGGCGAACGTTACCTCAGTATGAATCTGTTTGAGTAGGCTCTATTAAAAAGAAATAGTAAATGCCGAAACCTTTGCAGGTTTCGGCATTTTTATCGTCTTAAAACCTATGCATTACTACTGTTTGAAAGCTTAAGGCGCTGTGATGAACTTTACATGTTCATAGGTCAGAAGCTTTTTGAACTTCGCTTTTTCGTCATCATCATCTTTAAGAAGTTTGTCCACATTACTGTTCAAAGCAAGGTAACGGATCACCGTACGGTTATTCCAGATGAGGTGGTTATAGCGAAAATCATCTTCCAGTTCTGCAAACCATCGTTCGTTCTTCAGAACCTTCACATTCTTCTCCAGTCTCTTTTGCGGAGTGACGAAATATGAAAAAACATATGCGATTACTTCCAAAATAATTTCCACCATTCCCTCACTCCCGAGCCCATCAAATTTTTGTTCTAATTCCAAAATATATTATTTAATTTCAGTATACTTGATTTTCTAAAAAATGGAATGAATACCCCTAAATTATTTCTTTCTTAATATTATTATCCATAAAAATAAAATTACGCTTTAAAAAATAAAACTGACAAGTTAAAATTTCATCCAAATATTAATACTTTTATCTTTTAGCAATATAGTTTTTATCCATTATTTACAATAATGAAATATAAATTTATATAATATGAACTAGTAAATAGACACCCGTTATTGTATCATATTAATAACAATCAACTTAATTCACAATTTTTTGTCTTTTTTCATTATTGCATCCAATTCTTCCTGACTTTGTAACTATTACATTACCTGGAGGGCGGTCCTAATGAATCCATTCCGTTCATTTGTCTTTTTCGTGCTCATACTGCTTTCCGCTCTTCTTATGGCGGGATGTGCAGTTAGTCAAGTTCCAACAGTCCTTATCATGGAAGATTTGGAATTTGAAACCCGGAATTATACGCTGGGACAAGTGGAGTTTTCCCGGACACGAACAGCGACCCTGTCTGCAGTTGGTGACATTTTGCTCCACGGCACTGTTTATAATTCTGCCAAAACTCCAGATGGTTATGATTTTGGTCCAATGTTCGAAAAAATTAAACCCTATTTGGAACAGGCTGATATTACGGTTGCCAATTCCGAGAGCATCATGGGTGGATCCGGTATCGGTGTGTCGACCTATCCATCCTTTAACAGCCCCTTTGAAATTGGCGATACATTGAAGGATGTCGGGGTTGATGTCGTTGCAATGGCCAATAATCACACGCTTGACAGAGGCGTAAGGGCAATTGAAAATGCCATCAATCGCTGGGACCAAATCGGTATGAAGCGTACGGGTTCGTATTTATCTGCAGAAGAGCGGGATCAGCTGACGCTGATGACTGCAAACGATATCACATTTTCATTTCTTGCCTATACCTATGCCACGAACGGTGTACCCACTCCTGCCGGGAGAGATTACCTGGTAAATCGGATCGATAAGGATTTGATCAAAGCAGACCTGCAACGTGCAAAGGAGCATTCAGAAGTAGTGGTGCTGAATCTGCACTTCGGTGAAGAGTACCAGCACATGCCCAATGAGCAACAGATTGAACTGGCACATTTCGCAGCAGAGAACGGAGCGGATCTCATACTGGGCCATCATCCGCATGTATTGCAGCCGCCTGCCTGGATTGAGACAACTGACGGCCGGAAAGTCTACGTCATTTATTCCCTGGGCAATTTCCTGTCCGGCCAAAACAAAGTGCCTCGCCAAATAGGAACCATTGCCACAATCACTGTGGAAAAGACCGTCGGATCCGGATCTGCTCATATCGAGTTAAAAGATCCTTCGTTCACTAACACTTTTGTAAAAAATAAAAATTACAGTTGGTTTAAAATTGATTTATTGGAAAATGTCCACCCTGAATTGAACGCCAAAGCAAAAACACATTTAACTTCATGGATCAGTGATTTGGAGTTCATCGACCAGTCTTTACACTCACAATAAAAGACAGGAGGATTTTATGAAGCATGAATGGCGGAAAGCCGAAAAGGAATTATATTTGCCACCTACTTCCCCTGTTTTGATCGAGGTCCCTAAACAGCGATTTTTTGCAATCCAGGGCAAAGGCGATCCGAATGAGGCGGATTTTGCCAAGCGGATAGAAGTTCTTTATTCCCTAGCTTATACGATTCGCATGATGCCAAAAAACGGTTTCATTCCTCCCGGCTACTATGAATACACAGTTTATCCGCTGGAAGCTGTGTGGAGCCTGACCGAAAAAGGACAAAAACTGAATACCCTTGATAAAAGTGAACTATTGTATACGTTGATGATCCGACAGCCGGATTTTGCCGACAACGGCACCATACTGAAAGCATTTGAAATGGCTGGCCGTAAAAAGCATAATGAGCTGTTGAATGAAGTGGTGTTTGAAGAGTTTGAGGAAGGACTGGCTGTTCAGATTCTGCATGAAGGTCCCTTTGATGATGAACCGGCTTCGTTCGAAAAGATCGACCTCTTTTTGGAGGAAAACGACTTGCAGCGCAGCAGTAAAAAGCATAAAGAAATATATTTGAATGATTTTCGAAAAACGGCTCCCGCCAAACTGAAAACTGTACTCCGCTGTAAAGTGGAAAAGATCATGCTATAAAGAAAAGCCAAGTCACTCAACTTGGCTTTTCTTTAGCTGTCGAGAAACCGACAAGTTCTCCAATCATTTCGCTCTAGGCGGACGCTTTCCGCGGGGAGCGGCCTAAGCCTCCTCATTCGCTTCGCTCACTGCGGGGTCTCAGGCTCGCTCTGGTTCCCGCAGGAGTCGCCGCCTGACGCTTCATTCTGTTGTGTACAGCAGAATGAAAGTCTCCACTTTCTAGATTACAACACACTTAAACGTATATTCTTTTATAGAAAGTAATCTGAGATATGGAGCAAAACAGCGCAGACGCCCAGGGGAGCAGGCGAATGCCGACGAAGTGCAAGATCCACTCGGGCGAAGTGAAACGAGACCGAGTTAGCTCAGAACAAGCCCCCAGGCAAGCGAAGCTGTTTTGCGGAATATCGGTTTTAATGTTTCTTTCTCAACAAGCTGAAAAAAGCCAAGTCATTCGACTTGGCTTTTCTTTAGATTAATAGGCAAAAAAACGCTGCTGCATTTATGCAGAGCGGCCCTCCCCGGTCACGATGGGAGTTTTCTTGAAATTATCGTCTTTTCGGAAATTGCCCATGACTTCCATCGTCTCGTTGATACTGACGAATGCGTTAGGGTCAATGGATTTGATCAACGGGCGCACAAACGCCAATTCGTAACGGGAAATGACGGTATAAAGCACTTTTACTTTATTGCCTGAATAGGCCCCTTCCCCATCAGTAACTGTAATGCCGCGGTAAAGGCTTTCCAGCAATTTTGACTTCACTTCGTCGCCTTTGCCAGTGACAACCATCAGACTGAGCTTGATATGGCGTGTATGAATCCGGTCAACCACCAACCCCGTGATGTAAATCGACGCCATCGTATACATTGCAAGTTCCCAGTTAAAAATGAAACCTGAAATAAAAACGACGAGGCTGTTCAGCACAAATACCATAAAGCCCAGTGGAATGTCGCGTTTCATGGTCATCAATAATCCGACGACATCGAAACCGCCTGTTGAACCATAAAAACGGATAATGAAACCTACTCCGATTCCGACCAGCACCCCACCAAAAACAGATGATAATAATGCGTCTTCCGTCACTTTCATCACCGGAATATACAGCATAGAGACCGACGTGACGGCCACTGAGAAAATGCTGTTGGCGATGAACATTTTACCCAGCTTCATCCATCCGAGGATCAGTATCGGTATATTAAGGAGCAGCAGCCAAATCCCTGCATTGATCGGTGTCATCAAACTGAAGATCATGGCAACACCGGTTATTCCTCCTGATAAAATTCCATGTGGCAATAAAAGCATATTAAATGCAAATCCGAGCAATACTGATCCCGCAAAAATGATCAGCCAGCTATAAACTTTATCCATGCAAATTCCTCGTTCCTTTATTATTCTAATATTTAATGGTGGCCACGAAAAAAAAGCCACGCAGATGCATTCGGCTTTTTATGAAAGAGAATGATACTGTTGCCCACTTCTGGCACAATGTTTCAAATTATAGGGGATAGACGGTCCCATTTGCAAGCTTTATCGTTCAAGTTTCTTTACCTTTTCCGACGAATTCTCAACTATCGTTATCCAGCTGTGGATCCTTGCTGACAAACAGCTTATAGTCGGAATATTGAAGGATTTACAGATGAAGAAACAGAATAGGACATAGATAAAGAAAGCTTGTAAAACAAGGAGATCTGCCCACCGGATTTCAGCATTACTTATTGCACCCAATTTTGTTATTGAGTAAACATCTATAGAGCCAAAGGAGGCGAAAAGTTTGGATCCCTTGCTTGTTCTTGAAAACCCGGAAAATATAAAACCTGTATTCCAGCCGATTGTCAGTGCTGTGAAACATACTATTATCGGCTATGAAGTGCGGGGACGATTCAACTATCAGGATGAATGGCAGAGTCTCGGTGAATTTTTTCAAAATCCTGATGTTCCCGATGACTTTAAAATAGAAATTGATACCCACCTGTTGAGGATGGCCATGCAGAAAATGATGAAGCACGAAAATAAATGCAAACTTTTCCTTTATCGCGATGCCAAGCAATTATTGGCTGATGGAGGTGGTGAATTTATCGCTGTTCTTCAGGAATTTGAAGCAAAAGGTTTTTCACTCGACCGGATTGTGCTTGAAATTACAGAGCATGCATTTGAGGAAGACTTCGAATCCTTAAACCATCTTCTTCTATATTATAAAACCTTCGGCATCCAGATTGCCGTCGACCATATCGGGGCGAAAAGTTCGAATATAGACCGGATCCGCCAATTGAAACCGGACATCCTTAAAATTGATACCACAGTTATCCGTACCAACAGACCGGAAATTTTCCAGGATATCATCTATTCCCTGTCTTTGCTCGCTCGCCGTATCGGCGCAAAATTATTATATGAGCATATAGAAGATGAACATCAGCTCCACTTTGCCTGGAAGCATGGCGGGCATTATTATCAAGGCTATTATCTGGCGAAACCAGACTTCAGCCTTCTTTCCAATGGTTCACTGAAAGTCGATGTCAACGACAGCATCCAGAAATTCATAGATTCGGAAAAATCCCTGATTTTAAAATGCCTTGCCTACTCTTCGTCCTGTGATGAAATCCTGAAAAAGGTAGTTCCTAAATGGCATGGAATCGTACTGACAGATAATTTTTTTACATTGTTGACTAAGCCTTTTGATAAGGACAGCTTCAGGATGTATATCTGCAATGCCAATGGCCGGCAAATTTCTTCAAATTGTCAGAAACGAAATGGCTTATGGCAAATCGAATCTGAACACATGGATTCCAATTGGGCATTTCGCCCGTATTTCCTTGAAAATATCATGCGAATGAAAAAGTGGCCGCGAGGAATCCTATCAGATACCTATTCGGATATCGAGACCGGAGAAATCATTCGGACTTTCAGCTATCCCCTGTCTGAAGACAGCTTTCTGTTTATCGATATCAGCAGCGACTTCCTCTATGAAAATGATTATTTGCTTCGCCAGTGATTGGGAGTTTTCATTTTCCTTCAAAAAGGGTAATGGACATTATCATCCAAGAAGGTGGGATCATTATGCGCATGTCCTGTATGGGAAGTCTGATCATTTCAATCGTCCTGTCGATTATCTTGACGATTATATTGAACCTGCTGTTCTTTTAGAAGAAAGTCGATACTTTTTAATGCCACCTCTTCTTTAGGAGCGGTGGCATTTCGCATTTCAGTGCATCTCGCCGAGCATCAGTTCAGCATCTTTGGAAATATAATTGCATAATAGATTCCAGAAAGGGTGCGTCAAAGTGATTCCTATTTCCGTGTTTTCTTTTACCACATAACCGCTCCCTGCGTCTTTTTTATTTCTTTTTCCATACCTCTCACGAACTGGAATTAGTCATGAAAATTGACAGACAAAAAAAGCTGCCGGGCATGTGCCGGCAGCTCGTTGAATACAATTTAATTTGTTGGTCGGTAAGCAGTCAATGGGATATCTTCATAATCTTCCGGATCTAATTCCGCTACAGAACCGTCCGCTACACCTTCAATGATAGCAGAAAGTCCGCGTTCAACAGATTTGGACAATTGCCCTTTTTCTTTTTGGCCCATCATCTGTGTCTGGCCTCTTACTTCGAAGAGCACTGTTCCGCTGCCGTTCAAGGCATAAGAGCCAAGCGCAGTTCCTGGAAGATCAAGTCCCTGGGAATACAGCGAGACGTTCGTGAATTTCGAATCGCCATAGGACTGTAACTCATTATAAGCAAGCAAGTTCAGTTGGCGCGAGAAGTCATAGTCATACGTATCGGCGTATTCAGCGTAATCCGCACCTTCCGGAGAACTTGGATCCGGCACAAACTGAGCTGACAACGACAAGGTCACCGGATCGGATGTGCCGTCGACATAATACATTCCCTGGTGGTGAAGATCGACAAACACATCGACATTGCCGAACTCATCCTGCAAGGATTTATAAACATCGCGGGAAGTTTGCGATTCAGGGGTGATGAACCAGCCCGGCTGATTTGAAGCCCCTGGGAAGTCTTCTGCTTCCGGCACATAATCCAAGTCCGGATTGAAGTCACGGTTTACATCAAATCCCGGGTTGGCTGCATAATCATAGCTTTGGCTGACACCGCTGTCGAAATAATTCCACGAAGGCGATGCTCCTGAAAGTTGCGGATACGCATCAACGACATCAGACCACGTCATGCTGTTGCGGCGCTTATCCGCTTCTGATGCATCCGGATTCATCATCGGCATGAAAACGATCGTCACTTCTTCAAGAAGCTCTTTCGTCTGCTTGGAATTATTCGACAGGCTCTTCAGCAAATTAAGTACTGCCACAGTTCCCGTTTTTTCATTGCCATGGATTTCGCTTTGGATCAACAACACTTTATCGCCGGTCCCGACTCTTGCTGTGTAGATATCCAGGCCGTTAAAGGATTGTCCCGCTACTTCCACCTGAACGGTTCCCTTGCTTTTCGCTTCAAGCTGCAACAAAGTTTTTGTCAATTCCCCGTGATCGATGAAACCTGAAATTCCGTAATCGTGATGGTGTGTCTCGGGTTTCGCTTCATTCTCAACCGCATAGACCGGCATTGCCAATGCTGTACATAAACCTAGAACTCCCAAAGTACTTGTCCAATTCTTTTTCAATAAAACCATCTCCTTTTTATTGTTTTGGTCTATAAACATTTTCCAAATTTTCTCCCTGACCTCCCTCTGTTTTGTCTTAAGATTGAAATCAGCATAGCAAAGCAAAAATCAATTGTAAATATATTTTGAATTTTCAATTCTTTAGTAATAGTTTTTAATTTTTTTCCATTAATTCGCATGTCTAAAGGTGTATTACTTGCCAATTATTTCGACTCCCTAATTTATTTAATTCGTAGGTCGAAATAATTACACATCTATTATTCTGCTTTTCTCATTCTTTCTGAATGCGATTTGCAGATTTGGTGTTTATAATTAGAAGAAACAATGCGCAACAGGGAGTGTACTTCAATGGAAAAGCTGATCCGTGTTTTGACGAAAGAAGATTTGCCCAATTTAAAAGCAATGAAAACCGGAATCGAAGATGATTATGTCATCCGCGTTTTCGACCGTATTTCTTCCGGCAACAATAAACTTTTCGGGCTATTTGCAGATGACCAGTTAGTAAGCATCGGCGGTTTGACAATATTCGCGAAACAATATGCGATGCTCGGGCGCATGCGCAGCGACCTTCGTTTCCGCGGCAACGATTTTTCGACAACCCTCATGTCAAAAGTGCTTGAAGAAGCTTTTAACCTTCCGGGCATCAAATGGGTTGGGGCAAATACCCAGGAAGAAAACCTTCCTGCCCAGCGGGTTCTGAAGAAAATAGGTCTCACCGAGCGTTACATAAGCTACGGTGCAACTGCTGAAGAGATTACCCGATTGGTAAATGGCGGAACCGTCTGGCAGCGGCAGGACGATCTCAGCCGTAAAAAACAATGGCTCCAGCAACTTTTTGTAGATCCGGCTGCTGTATTTCCCTATGAATGCTATTACCCATTCCCCGCAACAGAGGGAATGTTTGAAGACAGCCAGATCGACCAGTGGAATTTCTTTGAAAACAAGGAAGGCGACCGGGTCCTTATAACGAAACGGGATTATAAGAAATACCATTATCTGCAGGCCGTCTATCCGTTCGACGATCTGATGGAGCAGCCTGGACTGTGGGAAACGATATCACTCGCACGCAAGGAACTTGCTGACGAAATTAATAAAGAAACCCATATATGGATGGATTTGACGAAACAACAGGCTGCCGCACTTCCCGACAACCACTCCTTCGTTCTGCCATCTCCATGGATTCTCTATGGCAAAGGCAGATAAACACGAAAAGAACCGGACATTTCCTGTTATCAGGAAATGTCCGGTTCTTTTCGTATGTTAATGAAATATTCAGGAGTAAAGGAGTGATTCTGTCTCGATTTTCACCACAGTGGCGGTTTCAGCCGCTTCTATGAGTCCAAGGATCACTTTCAATGAAAGAAGGGCATCTTCCCCTGTTACAAGCGGCGGCTGATCGAGCCGGATGCTGTCGATGAATGCATCAATCACACCGGTATTCGTCTGATTTTCATTGGTCTGGATACTTTCCAATTGATAATTGACCTTGACACCATCTTTTGTGAGAACTTCAATCTGGTACTCATCGCTGTTATAGATTTTTAAAATGCCTTTTTCACAATAAATTACCGTGCTATTATCTTCTTCCCCGTAATGCGTCCAGGAAAAACTGGCAGTGCCCAGACGCCCTTTTTTCGTTTTCAGGCTGCACACGATATTGTCGCATACTTCAATAGGCTGTCCGTTTTCATCCACCTTATCAAGCGCTCCCTGGAATGCGCTGACCAGCTCAATTTCATCGTCCAGCAAATAATGCAGCAAATCCAGCTTATGGATTCCAAGATCTCCCGCCACACCGAAACCTGAACGTTCTTTCTTGAAGAACCAGGTTGAGTTGGTTTTGTTGATACCCCATTGTTCAGGGCCAGAATGTCCAAAAGTCGTTCTGAAGGTGAGCACTTTTCCAAGTTCACCATTTTTGATAATTTCTTTCGCTTTTTGATGCGCCCGTGTAAATCGCTGGTTATGGTCCACCATCAATTTTTTGCCGGACTCCTTCTGCGCTGCAACAATTTCCTTCGCATGGTCAACAGTCAGCGAAATCGGCTTTTCACATAATACATGTTTTCCGCTCAACAAAGCTTTCGATGAAAAAATATGATGGTTTTCATTGGAAGAACAATCACTGATTGCAACGATATCCGGATCTTCGAACAGCTCTTCCACTGAATGGACAATGCTTCCGCCAAACAGTTCCACCAAGGCTTCCGACCGGTCAATATTTCGGTCATAAAAAACGATTTCATCCACATACGGATTCTCGGTATATTCTGGGGCGTGACGTAACTTTGTGATTGAACCACACCCGATGATCCCAACTTTCATACCCATATTATCCCTCCTATTCCCTCTTTTGGAAGACTACTGCAATAATGATGATCAGCCCTTTTACAAATCCCTGCAGATAAGGCGAAACGTTCATCAGGTTCATCATATTATTCAGGATGCCCAGAATAAGGACACCAAAAAGTGTGCCGATGATTTTCCCCCGGCCTCCTGTCATCCTGGTTCCGCCGATGATAACCGCTGCGATTGCATCCAGTTCATATTGAGATCCCGAACTTGACGAAGAAATCGAACTCAAGCGGGAAGTTTCAATGACGGCCGCAATCCCGACTAATGAACCGATCAATGTATAGACGCCGATTTTGATGCGGTCTACACGAATTGCTGAAAGCAAGGCAGCTTTTTCATTGCTTCCAAGTGCATAGACGTAACGGCCAAAACGGGTCTTATGCATCAGCACGTATACGCCAGCCGTCATAATCAGGAAAATGATGACCGGCACATCGAATATCCATAAGTCACTGTTTGAAATAGCTGTAAAACCTGCCACTTCGCCGGACACACTGCCTCCATCCGCGATATACAATGCAATTGACCTCGCCGCCGCCATCATACCAAGCGTTGCAATAAAGGAGGCGATCCTCCCTTTAGCCACCATCAACCCATTCAGGAACCCGGCGAATGAGCCGACCAACAGCGCGGTGAAGATACCAACGAGTATACTACCGGAGGCATTCAAAGCCAAAACTGAAATGACACCTGCAAGGGCAAGGACAGAACCGACAGATAAATCGATGCCACCTGATAGCATAACGACCGTCATTCCCATTGCAATGATGCCGATTATTGAAACTTGCATCAGGATATTCAACTGGTTATTCATATCCAAAAAGCGGGGACTTAAAATTGCAGATGCGATGAAAATGATCACAAACGCAATTATCACACTGTATTCAGACCATAGCCATGAGAGGCGTGTTTTTGTGGATGAAGTTTTTTCCTTATATTCTTTTGCATCGATATTAGCCAACTTTTTCCGCCTCCCTTTTCGAGCCAGTTGCATATTGCATGATCTCTTCCTCAGTTGCTTTTTTTCCATCAAAGCGGGCGGTAATTTCGCCATGATACATGACATTGATGGAATGGCAGATTTTGATTACTTCAGGTGCTTCTGAAGAGAGCACGATGACGGCTTTCCCCTCTTCAGACAGCGCTACAATTTCCTGGTAGATTTCCTGTTTGGCTCCAACGTCTATTCCCTGGGTTGGATTATCAAAGATCAGGATTTCCGTATTTGCTTCAAGCCATTTGGCAATCACCACTTTTTGCTGGTTGCCGCCGCTCAATTTATCAATCGTAATCTGTGGATTATGGACTTTAATATTCAGCACTTTTTTATAATGCTTGAATCTGTCCCTTTCCATACTGTCCCGGAGAAAACCCGTGGTTTCGAAATTCCCCATTGAGGCTAAACTCATATTTTGAATAACACTGAGATCTTTGATGATGGCATTTTCCTTGCGATTTTTTGGCACAAAACCGATACCAGCCTTTACAGCTTGTCGGGGATGATCTATTTTTATGGGCCGTCCATCTATCCTGATTTCTCCAGTGTATTTTTTTCGATAGCCAAAAATACTTTCAAAAAGTTCTGTTCGTCCATCACCCGCCAGACCTGTAAAGCCCAGGATTTCTCCTTTTCTCAAAGAAAAACTGATGTTTTTGAATAAGCCTTCACTCGACAGGTTTGTGACTTCCATTATTGCCGGTCCAAATGGATTGTCATGTACATAACGTTCCTGGGAAACGGCTTTGCCGACCATCATTTTTGTAATCGTTTCCGGGCTTTCCTGTTCCATACTGCCCGTTCCGACAACCACCCCATCCCGTAAAACCGTATAACTGTCACATACCGCCTTGATTTCTTTCAGTTTATGCGAAATGTAAATGATTGATACGCCGGAGTTCTTTAAACTTTTCATCAGTTCAAACAAGCGGTTCACTTCATGCTCCGCCAATGAGGTTGTAGGTTCGTCCATAATTATCAGACGGGATTTACGGAGTAATGCCTTTGCAATCTCAATTAATTGTTTATAGGAAGTGTCCAGCTTTCTGACATATTCTTTCGGGTCGACATCCACACCAAGTGTTGCGAGCACGTCATGTGTTTGTCTGCACATTTCTTCGACTTTCAGGAAACCGATTTTATTGCGGAGCTCCGATCCCAGGAACATATTCTCATAGACCGTTAAATCTGCAACGACATTCAGCTCCTGATGGATAAAGCGCTTTAAACAAAAGATCAGTGATTTCGGATTGACCATCAGTGCCTTAAGCTGCCACGCCAATCCGCTTCATCCACAAAAAAAGATTGCCGAAGAGGCGGATGAAATTTTTGATAAAACTCTCCGGCTGGCCTCTGAACTTGGGGTGCCGGTCGTCAATACTTTTTCCGGTTGCCCGGGGGACCATGAAAATGCCCTATATCCCAACTGGCCTGTGGCAGCGTGGCCGAATGACTTTCAGGAAATTCTGAAATGGCAATGGGAAGAAAAATTGATTCCTTATTGGAAGGAAAAAAATCATTTGGCTGAATCGTTGAATGTAAAGATCGGGCTTGAGCTGCACGGCGGTTTTTCTGTACATACGCCTGCCACCTTATTGAAGCTTAGACAAGCTTGCGGCAATGCGATTGGCGCCAATCTGGATCCGAGCCATATGTGGTGGCAGGGAATCGATCCCGTGGAAGCGATAAAAATACTCGGACGCGAAGATGCCATCCACCACTTCCATGCAAAAGATACGATTATTGATCCCGAAAATATGAATCGCAACGGTCTGACAGATATGACGGATTATTCCCAGATGCGCGACCGCGCCTGGTATTTCCGGACGGTCGGCTTTGGCCATGACCAGAAAACATGGGCAGACATTATCAGTACGCTGCGTTTATACGGCTATGATTATGTCGTCAGCATCGAGCACGAAGACGGATTGATGTCTGTTGATGAAGGATTTACAAAAGCCGTGGAAAACTTGAAGCCGGTTATGGTGAAGGAATCGGTCGGCGAAATGTGGTGGACTTAACCTAATAAATGAAAACAAGCTGCAAGCCCCCAAATTATAGGGCTTGCAGCTTGTTTCTATTAATCAAAATTTATTTCCAATGCCTTCAATACCAGCATTTACATCACGCTGCCTCCCGAAATCTTCACCGATTCCCCAACGATATTTCTTGCCGCATCAGTCAGTAGAAATGCGATCGTATTCGCTACTTCTTCCGGTGTCGAAATTCGGCCGGACGGAATAGTGGCCGCAGCTTCCTTCATACCTTCATCAAAAGAAATGCCATTTCGCTCCGCTTTTCTGCGAATGCTGCCCCTTGCCATTTCTGTATCAACATAGCCCGGGCATACCGCGTTGACACGAATGCCGTATTCAATCGCCTCGAGCGCCATCGATTGTGTCCAGCCCACCACCGCAAATTTACTCGCTGCGTAAGCTGTGTTGCCATGTGTCCCACGTAATCCTGACAGGCTCGCCAGGTTAACGATGTCACCTTCCCTCCGCTCCATCATTTTTCGGTAAATTTCCTGAGTCAGAAGAAAAGTGCTTTTATAGTTCAGGTTCATCAGCTTTTCAATAAATTCCTCGTCCAGTTCTTCCACTGTCCGCCCGCCTGCCACACCGGCTGAATTGACGAGGCCATTTATGAAACCATGTGCTTTCTCTGCATTGGTTATAAGCTTCAGCCTGTCTTCGTTGTTTGTCAGATTTGCAGGCTGGACCGAAATATTCTCCTCATCCGTTATTCTTCCCAACTCATCAGCCAGTGCGTTCAGTTTTTCTTCATTCCGCCCGGTAATCGTCACTTTCGCTCCCATGCCGGCCACCACTTTCGCCGTTTCAAAGCCGATGCCTCCCGTAGCACCTGTAATCAGTATGTGCTTATGCGCCAAAGCGTCTGTTGCGAATAAAGCCATTTTCCATTCTCCTCCCGCATATTTTTTATGCTTCTTTTCCCTTCTGAAAATGGACCAAACATGGAGTACGGCCATTTGTGCAAAAGCTCAAAGTAATCTTTCACATAAAAATCAGCAGCAAGATAAAAGGGATGCTCCTATGGAACATCCCCTTTTGTTTTATTGAAAACAGCAAAAAAGCTTAAAATGCTTTAACTTATTCCACCAGATTCCTCAATTCAGGGTTTTTCCTCAATTGTGCTTCTGACAGCACCTCCAACTCCCAATTATTCAAATCGACCACATCCTTCCGTCCATCATGGTGGACGATTGCATAGCCGTCATACGGTGTAGCTTCAATATCATCCACCACCATATTTTTCTTAGTATAATAATCCATGATCTTATTGCGGTTCTCAATCGACACGCTGCTGTCAGACGAGATTCGTAAAGCCTGGCGCCGTGCCATTTCGGGATCCTCGACAGGCCGCTCCGGTTCCCGCTGGTTGAACAGGCCCTGCATCAGTTTGATCACTTCGCCAAAACCGATCAATAACATGCCGAAAATGACTCCCTGCAATAAAATCTCGAATGCCGGACCGCCACCGAATTCATCGATTGCCATCAATGCTCTGAGAGCAAAGGCTGCAATCATTACTCCGCCCAATATTTGCAGCGACATAGCAATTGCATTGTCTTTTTTGGTCATTTCTCTTCCCCCTTCCTATTATTTTATTCGACAGAGTCCAGATCTAAAACTTCCAAATTTAAACAATAAAACCAGCTCCTGTAAGGGCCGGCTAGTGGATCAATTTTTTGTTTTTTTCTTTCTTTCCACTTCAGTGCGATAGACTAAATAAGCAACAGCCAACAAGCCGATGACGCCGAAAGTCATGGAAGCAGCATCATATTGCCCACTAAAAAAACTCCCCACCAGACTTGTAAACACCAATATTAATAATATCCAATGGCTGTACACACCAAGAAATTTCATCAATCGAAAACAACTGCCTTTCAATCGTTCTTCTATTCATCCAGTATATCCAATAAATTCTGGAAAGACCGTATTTTCTTTAAAATTCCTGCTAATATTTTCAGTTAAAAAGGGTATGCAAGATAAAGTGCATCAAAAAAGGGGGAATACCATATGTTCTGGGTGAGTCTGGCAGTCATTGTCGGTTTTGCAATTATCCACGTTTTTACAAACTATATTAAATTTCTCAGCAGGGAACCAAAAAACCGGCTTATGTCGCTGGTTTCCGGCGGATCCATCGCATATGTTTTCATGCATCTGGTGCCGGAGCTGACACATTACCAGGAAGTTGCTGAAAATGCCGATCTGCCACGCTGGATGGAAAATCTTGATTATGTAACCTATCTTGCCACTTTAGGGGGAATTGCATTCTTTTATGGCATCAACCAATTGAGCGAGAAATCTGAAGAACACAATAAAAGGAATAGAAATATGACACGTCCTAGCAAACATATTTTCACCCTCGAAATTTCAGCTTTTGCCATGTACAACATCCTGATCGGCTATCTGCTGGTCGAGCTGAGCGGTGAATCGGTCTTTGACTATATTATCTATTTCATCGTATTCTCATTTCATTTTATCGCCAATAACCGGATCCTTCATCTTACCCACGAAGATCTGTACACAAGAGCAGGCCGCTGGGTTTTAGCTGTTTCAGTTTTTATTGGCTGGCTGATTTATCAAATAACACCGACCAGCGACTTGGTTATTGCATTTTTCTCTGCTTTCCTTACCGGCGGTGTCATACTCAATATCATGAATGATGAATTGCCGGATGAAAAAAACAGCAGCTTTCCCACATTTCTGGCGGGACTGATCTTTATCGCTGTGCTGATGCAATTGATGCTTTGATCCATTTTGTGATTTTTCGAAATAAAAATCCCTTGCAGCTTTCCATTCAGTTTCCATTTTTATATAATCATCTAATGGGAGTGAAGCAGATGGAAATTTGGGATCTTTTTGATGGAAACAGGAATACGCTCGGTAAAACTCACCTTCGAGGCGTCGAATTGACTAAAGGTGAATATCATGTGGTGGTAGAGATATTCACGATTAATGCGGATGGCCGCATTTTATTAACCCAGCGTGATCCGGCAAAAACCTATCCACTTCTTTGGGAAATTACAGGTGGATCAGTCACTGCCAGCGAATCAAGCCTCCAAGGTGCTGCTCGTGAGCTCGAGGAAGAAACAGGACTGGTTGCGGCGCCGGAGCAATTAAAAAAAATCGGTGAAATAAAATACGGGCATTATTTCCGGGACAGCTATATTTGGAAATCACCGGAATTGATTGAAACTTCAACAATGAACCTGCAGCCGGGAGAAGTCTGCGGAGCGAAGCTGGTTACCTTCGAAGAGTTGCAGGAAATGGATGGCTTGGGTTTGACAGTGCCCAGTGTGCTGGAGCGATGCCAGCTGTATCATCAGGACCTGCAACAAATGATCCTTTTATGATATTATCTGCGCTTCCTTCCGGGGGGCGCTTTTTCAATGTTGAACTAACCGTTTCGAATTGCCCATTTACTCTTACACTGAGACAATTCAGTATGTTTCTCCACCTTTTCGCTATATGATATACGTACAGGCAGTAGGTTCTCTGTGTACTGTCAGCCCTAATTGTAAAACGCTTACACTTTCAAGTCGAAAAGGATGATTCCTAATGAAACGATACTTGGCTTTGCCGATTTTTATAACTCTTATACTGGTTCTCGCTGCCTGCTCAGGCGGCCAGACAGCTTCAACTGCCGAACAGTTGAATGATGGCAAAACTGCTCCTGAATTCAGTATGACAGATCTGCAGGGAGAGACTCACGCGCTTTCTGAATATGCCGGAGAAAAAGTCTACATTAAATTTTGGGCGTCGTGGTGTTCCATTTGTCTTTCCGGCATGAACGAATTGAACACACTTGCCGGTGAGGATCCGGAGTTTAACGTGTTGACCATCGTCTCACCGGGTTCGAATGCCGAAAAGAGCACCGAATCTTTCTCTAAATGGTTTGAAGGCGTCGACAACACATCAAATATTCAGGTTTTATTGGATGAAGGCGGCCCTGCCTTCGACGACTACGGTATCATCGGCTATCCGACATCCGTCTTTATCGGTACTGACGGCGTGCTGGTGAAAAGCCAGACCGGCCATATGAGCAATGAACAGATTTATGAAACTTTTGATACTATCCAATAATGGAAGGCGGTCGACTTGAAATGAAGTTCAAATTTCCAATGCTGCTGTTATTTCTACTGCTGCTGTTAGCTGCCTGTTCCTTGCCCGGAGCTTTAGAAAATTCGGATTCTGCATCACCTGCCGGATCTACTACCACCGGGATGACCGATGCACCGGATGCGCCAAACAAGTTCCCGGACAATCCGAATGACGATTTGGTGTTCGACACGGAAAACCTGGAAAGCATCTGGTTTGCCGGTGGTTGTTTCTGGGGAGTCGAAGCCTATATGGACCGCGTTTACGGCGTATATGACGTGACTTCCGGTTATGCGAACGGCAACACTGAAAACCCTGCCTACGAGGACGTTCTTTATAAAAACACAGGACACGCCGAAACGGTGCATGTCCAGTATGATCCGGAGCGCATCGACCTTGAAAGTCTCGTTTCACAATTCTTCATGATCATCGATCCGACTTTGCTGAATCAGCAGGGCAATGACAAAGGAACGATGTACCGTACTGCCGTCTTTTATGAAGATGAAGCAGAACGGGCAATCATCGATGGGATTGTGGCAGCTGAAGCTGAGCGTTACGACAAGCCGATCGTGACAGAAGTCGAACCTTTGGAACATTATTACCTGGCAGAGGAATACCACCAGGATTATCTAGAAAAAAATCCGGATGGCTATTGCCACATCGAATTTGATTCCCTTGAAGACCAGGAGATTCCTGCACTGATCGACCCCGCGGATTATCCGAAACCAAGTGATGAAGAGTTGAAAGCGAAATTGACGGAAGCACAATATAATGTCACACAAAAAGATGACACCGAAACCGCTTATTCCAATGAATACTGGGACAATTACGAACCCGGAATCTATGTGGATGTCGCAACAGGTGAACCGCTGTTTTCTTCTGCTGATAAATACGATTCAAAATGTGGCTGGCCGAGCTTCACGAAGCCTATCGAACCCGGTGTCGTGACCGAACACCTTGATACCACCTTCAATATGATGCGCACTGAAGTCCGCAGCCGCTCCGGTGACAGCCACCTCGGCCATGTTTTCGAAGACGGCCCAAAAGACAGAGGCGGCCTGCGCTATTGCATTAACAGCGCCTCGATCCTGTTCATTCCGGCTGAAGAAATGGAAGCACAGGGATATGATTATCTCAGCAACTTGGTGGAACAGGAAAGTTAATCGGATAGAGACAATGAAAGCGGCACCTTCCCCATCGGAAGATGCCGCTTTTTACTGTTCACCATCAATTCTCTAGTCTATTCCCCGACATAAGCTCTCCTTAATTCGTTGAGGTCCAGCTTTTTCATCTGCAACAGGGAGTTCATCACACGGCTGACTTTTTCCTTGTCGCCGTCCTGCATCATATCATCAAGTTCGATTGGCACCACTTGCCAGGATATACCGAATTTATCTTTCAGCCAGCCGCAAACTTGCGCTGATTCATCCCCGCCTTCGCTCAATTTCTCCCAATAATAATCTACTTCCTCCTGTGAGTCGCAATTAACGATAAAAGAAATGGCTTCGTTGAATTTGAAATCGCCCCCTCCATTCAAAGCGAGATATTGCTGGTCTTCGAGCTGGAATTCAATTGTCATTACAGCTCCTTCTTCCATTCCATGAAACTCCTTGCCGTCGCCGGTATAACGGGTAGTTCGTCCAATACGAGCATCTTTGAATATTGAAAAATAATGATTTACCGCTTCTTCCGCATTTCCGTTGAACCAAAAGTTTGGCGTAATCCTTTGAATCTTCCTTTCCATATTCCTGTGCCTCCTCCGTTTTGTCATGCTGATGAACAACTTGCGACAGTTTCATTCCTACAGTTTATTCGACGCTCAAGATTTAAGTACCTTTATTCAATTAAACAGAGATCTTTTTCATAAGAAGATTTTTCTCATACAGTGTGCATACTTCCAGATCTTTTTGGGAATAAGATACAGTATTAATATATTTGTGTAATATACTTGCTCTTAATGCCGTATAAATGGGAAATATCAGCATATCGGAGGATCAAAAATTATGAAAAAGCAGATTACTGTTGGTGATGTGGAATTAAAATGGGATTTGGAAACCGGTGAAGTATTGTTTGAAGATGGAGACGTTGTGCTGTTTTGGATTTCGGCAATGGAAACGTTTTTTGATTCGATTCGGGAAATTTCAGGTACTGAAGCCACTAAACTCGTTTTGGAGACTACCGGTTTCCGGCAGGGAGTCATAGTCGGGGAAGGGTTTCTCGACAGAAAAAAAATCAACACTTCAAACGTGGTGGAATGGCTGTCCAATACATATGCGCCCGCTGGCTGGGGCAAAGTGAAAATTGTCGAGATGGATGAAGAAGCCAAGAATTTCACCCTCCACATCCAGGATGATTGGGAATACAAAATGAACCTTCGTAAACAAAAGGGCCTGGAAGGAATTTTCGTACCCTCCCATTATGCCGGCGTATTGACGGGCCTCTTTGGCACCAACTTCTGGTACACAGTCATTCAGTATCAAAATGACGAGACTCCTTACAGCATAGTTGAATATTATCCGTCTGATGTTACAGTGCAATCCAATATCCACGAAATGTCCAGAAAGCAGGAAGCGATGCAGATCAAAGAGCTTGAACGCAGGGTGGATGAAAAGACAAAAATGCTGCAAAGCCTTGTGAAAGAGCTTTCTTCTCCAATTATTCCGGTATTGGAAAAAATTGTTGTGGTGCCGATGATCGGCAGTTATGACGAAGACCGCTCGGAAGATTTGATTTACAATACATTGAGCGAATTACCGAAACTCCAGGCTCAATATCTCCTCCTCGACCTAACGGGACTGCATAAACACATTTCTGAACATACGGCCATGCTTATCGACAAACTGGGAGCTGCCGCCCGCCTCCTCGGCATCGAAACCATACTCGTCGGCGTATCGCCGGAGCTTGCGATGGTGATCATCCAATCGAAAAGCAATCTTCGAAAATTCGAATGTCTTCAAAGCCTCCAGCACGGAGTCTATTATGCACTCGGCAAGAGTGGCAGGGAAATCACATAATTATTTTCATACTTGTTTTTTCAAACAAAACAAACACCACCCCAGTAAAACTCGGGGTGGTGTTTGTTCGTTCAGTCATTTGTGCCTCAATCCCAGAAATTGAAAATAATTTGTCCCACCGTATCCGGTTTCCAGTACTTTATCTGTTCAATTTCGCCTTTATTCAAATTACTTTCTGGCAAGTCGTTTGGATCCTCTGGAACAGGTGCCTCCAGAATCTCTGCAGACAGTACTGTAAATTCTTCCGGGACCACATCGGTTCCTGTAGAATAATCAATAAATTTAATTTTTAAATCCTCTACTGCAGTAGCAAAGGCAACAATCGGATAATGTTTATTCATGACCAGGCAAATATTCATGTCCGGCAACCTGAAATCAGCTTTAAAGAAATTTGCAGGGTAAAGCGTATCTGAAAACTCCAGCAGATCTCCTTCAAGATTTCTTGCGATTCCGTAACACAGTTCTTTGTACTTACCAACGTCTATTTCCGGCGGCTTTTGTTCATCAGATTTGTAAAAACCGCTTACCCCAGCAGGAAGTTTCACACAGACCACTCACTTTCCATTAATAGATGAATGGTATGAGCCTCGAACGACGCTTCATCCATTCCCGGTATTCTTCGCCAAATTCCTCTGTCAACATAGCTTCTTCTCCATCCATTCTTTTCGTTAATGCCCATCCTACCAAAACGCCACCGAAAATTGCGGCAACGATGCTTTGGAAAAAAAGGGCCATACCGATGGCAATGAATAATAATCCTGTATACAGCGGATGGCGCAGTTTCCGGTAAGGTCCCGTGCTGACGATTCCATCTCCCTGCTGCACAGTCACATGCCTGGTGAACTGAGCCTTTAAATGAAGAATTCCCCAATATCGGAGAAATACACCTGCCGCAAACAACAAAATCCCCATCATTTTCAGCCAAGGCATTGCTGTTTCAAAAAGACGCATTTCACCAATAATTGCGGCAGCGGTTATGGTACCCGCCAGAGCACCAAAAATCAACAGGAAAGAACGTTTTTCCACCTTATCTTCCTGAGTTGTTCCGCGGTTACGGAACAGGATAAATTCAAAAATCCATAAGATGGCTATTGCTGTAAAAATCCAATCCAATGCTGTCATCCATAACCTCTGCCTTTCCTGTTTATCCACTTAATTTTACAGATAATTTTGACACAAGACAATTTTCAAGCACGTGTGCTCGGGTTTCTCCTCCGTTTTGTGTCCATAATATGAAGTCCAGGCCTGCATGTTTTCGGCAAAGCAAAAAGAGGTATTAAGATATAAATAAGCAGTATTAAGCCCCTGGCTCCATTGGAGGTGCACCACGAATGATATTTCTCGATTATGCCGTTTATTTGGCTATTTCCATGAGTAAGCTGATCCTTTTCAGCGTTTATACTGATACCGATTTTTCGTTCAGTCTTTTCATCTTGAATCTCGCTTCCGTATTGGTGCTCTCAAGCTGGACTTTATTGCTGAAAGCCCGAACCAGACGCTGGATTCTTTTGTCCCTATTGTTTCTCCACAGCACATTGATCGTTTCAGATATCTGGTATTATCGTTATTTCGAAGATCTCCTTAGTATCATACTGATAGCTGATGTTCCTCAGATGAGCAGCGTCGGCGGAGGCTTTCTGACACTCGTTGCATGGAAAGACCTTGTTTTTTTTGCAGACCTTCTATTTTTCTCTTCCGCATTCCTATATTTCAGGAATAAAACCGGAACCCCTCCACGCAGCAGCAGAACAAAATTTGCAGGGACGCTTCTGGGCATCGGCCTAATAATTTTCACTGCTCCGCTTGCCTGGAGTTTCCTTCAGAAGGAAGAATGGCTTGTGGACAATCCGATATCCAATATGAGGGAATATTATGAATTGGGGTTCTGGGGATATCATGGCGCTGACTTGTTAAGGGGGGCATCCAGTCTGGTCAGCCACAATGAACTTTCTTCAAATCAAGTGGATTTGCTGACTGAAACGATACCTGAAATTAAAGCGGCTTCGATACCGGAAGATTTGCCGAATGTCATCGTTGTGCAATTGGAATCCTTCCAATCTTCGGTAATTGATCAGACAATCAATGGCCAGGAATTGACGCCAAACCTGAATAAATTGAAGGATGAAACAATGTACTTCCCTAACTTTTACCATCAAACGCATGAAGGAAGAACTTCTGATGCAGAGTTTGTTACACTGACTTCCCTTCAACCGGTTAAATCCGGGTCGGTTTACACACAATATGAAGAACATGATTTCGACGGTTTGCCTGCCCATTTGCAGGACTATGGCTATGATACTGCAGCGATGCACGCTTTCGAGCGAAGCTTTTGGAACCGTGACAAAATATATCAGAATATCGGCTTTGACAGATTCTACAGCAAAGAGGATTTTTCGGAAAACAAAAAGATCGGATTGGCTTTAAATGATAAAGATTTCCTTTCCCAATCACTTTCTTATACCTCAGAATTGAACAGGCCATTTTTCGCCTTCATGGTTGCCTTGACCAGCCACACCCCTTATGAATTTCCTGAAGAGCATAAGAAATTGGATCTCAGCGGATATGAAGACGATCTGGTCAAAGGTTATTATCACACCATTCACTACGTCGATGAAGCGGTCGGCCAGATGAAAAATGAAATGGAGGAAAATGGTTTGTGGGAGGATTCACTCGTCATTTTCTACGGAGACCATGACAGTGGACTGTCAAAAAGAGGGACTGAATTGGCGAAAGATGCTGGTGCAGACAATATAGTCGCACTCTTTGAATTGGACCATGGCGTTCCACTCTTCATAAAGCCACCAGGTACAAAAGCCGGAGAAATCAACGAAAATGTCGGTGGCCAGATTGATATCGCTTCGACAATTCTGGATATTCTGGACATTGAACCGCCATTTATGCTTGGCGATTCGCTGCTCGATGAGCACGATAATATGAGTGTCTTTCGTGATGGATCGTTTCGATTTGATGATTTTTATTACAAGCCTGATCTTACTGAACCGATAGGCAGTGGAACTTGCTATTCCACTCAGACCTACATGAAAGTCGCTTTCGAAAACTGCGAGGAAAAAATTGACGAAGCTTCGGAACAACTGCGTGTTTCAGATTTAATCATCCATGAAAATGCACTGGAAAAGATCCGGCATGAACAGTGAAGAACTTAAGCGACAGGGTGACGTGAGCCCTTACTATGCGACACCGTTTTAAGCTGAACTGTGTTGCGGAATCTTTTTCAATAAGAAAAGGCAGCGAAGATTTACACTTCGCTGCCTTTTTATCGTGCCGGAATTTTTAATCAGTTTTTCAGGAAATCAGAATCGGCGAAAGCCGGGTTCGGGTATTTATAGAAGCCTTCACCGGATTCACGTCCAATTTTCCCTTTGTCAATATAGTCGTTCTGCAGCATTTCAGCAAGCTTCACGAAATCCTCTCTGCCTGTCGCAGCAGCTTTCGCCTTGACGATGTTATGCGCTGTTCGAATGCCGACGACATCCAGAATCGCGAATGGGCCAAGCGGAGCTCCCGTGGCAATCATCCATGTCTTGTCGACGGTCTGTACATCCGCCACTTCTTTCACAAGCAATAATTCTGCAGCTTCAAGGAATGGCACGAGCAAGGAATTCAGGATATATCCAGGCTGTTCTTTATATAATGGCAGCGCCACCATCCCGATCGCTTTTGCAAAATCGATGACTTCATCGAAAATTCCCATATCCGTCCCCGGATGCTTCATGACCTCGGCTGTATTGTTGACCCAGATAGTATTGGCAAAGTGCAATGCCAGGAATTTTTCCGGACGACCCGTAGCTTCTGCAAACTGGCTAGGCAACAAAGTAGAAGAATTGGTCACGAAAACCGTTTTCGCGGGTGCTGCTTCAGCCAGTTTCTGATAGAACTCCGTCTTGATGGCAACCACTTCGGGAATTGCTTCAATGACGAGATCTGCCTTCGACGCGGCTTCTGCCAGATCCGTATGGAACGACAACCGTTCATAGGCCGCATCCACATCAGCGTCTGTAGCTTTCAAGTCATTCTTATAATTTTCCTTCAGTTTCATCATACGTTCTTTCGATTGACCGATAGCCTCCTCGTTAATATCATAAACGGCGACTTCAAATCCTTTATATGCCGTTTGAAAAGCAATTTGGCTCCCGAGAACTCCGCTCCCGGCGACTGTAATATTTTTATAATCCATAAATGGCAAATCTCCCTTTTCGTTTTATATAATTGTTTTCCCTTTTTAAACTTTGCAAAACATCTCCATAAACTGGAGTTTAAAACGTGAATATTCTTTAAAACACATTATACTCGATTGTTGCTGTAAATTCCTTTCCAGCCGATCGTCATTTTATAAAATTCCTTTTTTTCCATAAAAAAATATTTTACCTTGCCTAAATGGCTGCCTGAAACTACCCTGACGCCTACCAATTGCATTCCCTTTCAAATCCATTAGAATTGATTTGTATACACGTGGATTAGCCTTGTTGATAAATGGAGCTCTGGAAAGGACGTTATACATATGAAACAAGATTTAGCCGGTAACACTGCAATCATCACAGGCGCCAATAGCGGCATCGGATTGGAAGCCGCCAAAGTGCTGGCCGGCAAAGGGATGCTGGTCATTTTGGCTGTGCGCAATACTTCCAAAGGCACCATCGCCCGCAAAGAAATACTCACAATTCATCCAGAGGCAAACATTGAAATCCGTCTGCTCGATGTTGCAGATTTGGCCAGTGTCCGATCATTTGCCTCGGGGGTTCTGCGTGACTTTGGCTCGCTGGATTTACTGGTCAATAATGCCGGTGTCATGATGCCGCCATTTTCCAAAACGACAGACGGATTTGAAATGCAGTTCGGCAGCAATCACCTCGGCCATTTTGCGCTGACTGCTTTGCTTTTGCCGCTGCTCAATAGAACGCCGGACTCACGTGTCGTGACGATCGGCAGCCTTGCGCATAGCCGGGGAGCAATCGATTTTGATAACCTGGACGGCTCCAAAGGCTACAAGGCGAAAAAATTCTACAATCAAAGCAAGCTTGCCAATATGCTTTTCGCACTCGAACTCGACCGCCGACTGAAACGGCATGGCTACCAGACGATCAGCGTTGCCTGCCACCCGGGCGTATCAGCCACGAACATCTTCAAGCTCGGCAACAGGGACGCCCCCCTGCTGCTCCGCAAGCTTGCCAATAGATATTATCTGCAGCCACCAGCCATCGGAGCGTTGGCCACTGTTTACGCCGCACTTGATCCAAAATTGCAAGGCGGTGAATACATCGGCCCCGATGGCCCTGGCCGACGGAAAGGCTACCCGGTTCTTGAGACGCCGAATTCCTCGGCACTTGATGAAGAAGTGGCGAAACGGTTATGGCAGGTATCGGAGGAATTGACTGGCATAAAATTTAATTTTGGAGGATGAGTGGAGTTTGTTGCGATTCAATTTCAACAGTATTTTATTTTCCAAGATTTTCTTTTAATTTATTTTTAGTTGCGCGAAATCGTGGATTAGTTGCGAAGTTTTACTATTTAGTTGCGGTTATCGCACAATTAGTTGCGGTTCCGATGAGTTTAGTTGCGGTCGCCACATTCTGATTGCACTCTCCTCCAATCGGGTACTGAATGAATAGAGAGTCTTAACTATTTTTAAAGAAGAGGTGATCTTATGAAAAACACAAGCAATATTCCGGCAATCGGCTGGAATTTCGATAACAGCTACTTAAAGCTGCCGGAAAAATTCTACACACGCACAATCCCGGAGCCGTCTCGTGCGCCGGAGCTCGTAATCCTTAACGAAGATTTGGCCGAAACGCTTGGACTTGACGTGACGCTATTAAAATCTGAAATTGGCGTCAATATCCTGTCCGGCACGGAAATTCCGGAAGGCGCAGAACCTCTTGCCCAGGCATATGCCGGCCATCAATTCGGGAATTTCACAATGCTCGGAGATGGCCGTGCTGTCTTGCTCGGTGAACAAGTCGCTCCCGGCGGACAGCGCTTTGACATCCAGTTGAAGGGTTCAGGAAAGACAGCTTATTCCAGAGGAGGCGACGGCCGCGCAACAGTCGGGCCGATGCTGCGGGAATATATCATCAGTGAAGCGATGCACGGACTTGGAATTCCGACAAGTCGAAGCCTTGCTGTTGCGTTGACAGGCATTCCGGTTGTCCGCGAAACTTTCCTTCCCGGTGCGGTATTGACTCGAATTGCCTCGAGCCATCTGCGTTTCGGCACATTCCAGTATGCCGCCCAGTGGGGAACATTCGAGGAACTCAAAGCACTTGCGGATTATGCAATCGACCACCATTATCCGAACGCGAAGAATCAGGAGAATCCGTACCTGGCTTTATTAAGAAATGTGATCGCCCGACATGCACAACTCGTTTCGAAATGGCAGCTCACCGGTTTTATCCACGGCGTCATGAACACCGACAATATGACCATCAGCGGGGAGACGATTGATTATGGCCCGTGCGCCTTTCTTGATACGTATGAGCCGGGCCGCGTCTTCAGCTCGATTGACCAGTACGGCCGCTATTCGTTCAGCAATCAGCCGAAAATCACCGGCTGGAATCTCGCCAGATTTGCAGAGACGCTGTTGCCGCTGATTGATAAAGAACAGGAAAAAGCGGTTGAACTCGCACAGGAAGTGCTGGGTGATTTCGGCAATCAATTCCAGGAGGTCTGGACGGCCGGCATGAAAGCAAAACTTGGTTTATTCGGACATGAAGCAGGAGACGAAGAACTGATTGATGATTTACTGAAATTGATGCACGACCATCATGCGGATTATACGAATACGTTCCGCGCACTGACAATGGATAAAATGGAGGATTCACCGCTCAACGGCAAAGAAGGATTCGGGGAATGGCTTACGGCCTGGAGATCGCGACAGGCTGAGCAGACAGAAGACGAAGAAACTGCCCGGCAACTGATGCGCAGCAGCAACCCGGCTATCATCCCCCGCAATCATCTGGTCGAGAAGGCTTTGGAAGCGGCAGTAAGCAGACAGGATTACAGCCTGACAGAAAAATTGGTGAAGGCAGTGAAGAATCCCTATGCCTATGAGGATGCACAACTCGAATTTACTCAAGAACCTCCGGAAGACGAAGAGCGTACGTTTAAAACTTATTGCGGCACCTGATAGCCGAACAGAGAAAAGCCATCGAAGGCGAATCTTCGATGGCTTTCGTTTTGTGCCTGGAATTCCCCGCCCATTAATCTGTCATTTCCCGAAAGTGCAGTTCCTCGTCACCAGACAGCTCAAACTGATAGCTCTCGCCCGGTACGAGTTCCATCGGTTCCGTTTGCCCCGCCGATTCTTCGACGCCGTTGATCATAGCCACCGCTTCAATGGTGACAGGCTCGTCAAAATCAATGTCCTGTTGAAGGATGTCGAATTCAACAGCATCTTCCATTACAATCAGCGATTCATCTGCATTCATGGCGGTCGGGGATGCCTGGACCTTTTCATTCTGATACAGTTTCAATTCGATTGACGTGATTTGGCGGGCTGAATTATTTATCACCTGGATAAAAGTTTCGGACGCCTCTGGTTGTTCCGGTTCAGATTCACCACAAGCCGCCCCTACTAACGCAATCAGAAATATGAGTAAATACAGGTGAATTTTTCGCATGACTGCCTCCTGTGTCCTTTATTGAAAAAACGGAATTCTTTTTCGTGACATTGCTTCCATTCATATACTATACCCTCCTTTCATCATGGCCATACCTGCAGCTTCAGAACGCCTGAGGTCTATCTCATTTTTGATGAAAGTCTGAATTATTGATACAATACAGAATGTAGAGTGTTACGTTTCACTTTTGTTTCTCTCAAACTAATCAAAGGAGCTGGGAAAATGAATCAAGAACAATTTGAACTCGTGAAAAATGGAAAAGGGTTTATTGCAGCGCTCGACCAGAGTGGCGGCAGCACGCCAAAAGCCTTGGCACAATACGGTGTCTCGGAAGATTCTTATTCGAACGAAGATGAAATGTATGATCTGATCCATGAAATGCGCACACGTGTCATGACAGCACCCGCCTTCAATTCCGAGTCGATTCTCGGCGCCATCCTGTTTGAACAGACGATGGACCGGAAAGTCGAAGGGCAATACACTCCGGATTATCTTTGGGAACAAAAAGGCGTCGTGCCATTCCTGAAAGTCGACAAAGGCCTGGCCGATGAAGAAGATGGCGTTCAACTGATGAGGCCGAACCCCGGTTTGGATGAGCTGCTGAAACGCGCAAACGAACGCAACGTTTTTGGCACAAAAATGCGTTCAGTAGTTAATAAAGCCAATGCTGACGGCATTAAAAAAGTAGTCGAACAGCAATTTGAAGTCGCCGATCAAATTTTGGCGGCTGGCCTTGTACCGATCATCGAACCGGAAGTCAATATCCACAGTGAGGATAAAGCTGAATCCGAAGAGATCCTCAAAAAGGAACTTCTGGATCATCTGAATAAATTGAGCGACGACAAAAATGTCATGCTCAAGCTGTCGATTCCAACAGTAGATAATTTTTATAAAGAATTAATTGAACATCCGCGCGTCGTCCGGGTTGTAGCCCTTTCCGGCGGTTATTCCCGCGATGAAGCCAATTTGAAACTGACTGCCAATGAAGGCCTGATCGCCAGCTTCTCGAGAGGCTTGTCCGAAGGCTTGAGCGCCAGCCAGTCGGATGAGGAATTCAATAAGATGATACAGGAATCCGTGAAAACGATTTATCTTGCGTCAATTACTTGAGGATGAAAAAGAGCCTTCCAATGGGGGCTCTTTTTCTTTATACAATTTGTCATCGTGACGAGAAACAATAATCTTTATTATTGGCCCTCCTGTAACTTTTCTGCCGGTCATTCCGTCAAATAGGAAAGAACAGTAAAAAGACTTTATCAGACTGGGGAGGAATCACTATGAAAGCAAACAAAATTTTGAACACATTCTTCGTACTGGCTTTGGCAATGTTTTTGGCAGCATGCGGAACTACGGATTCAGTGAATCCTGATATGGGCAACGGCTCGTCCGATGGAGTCGTAGAAGATGAGGTGACAGCAGTGCTCGAACAAATGGATGATGACTTGTATCGGTACACAGTCAACAATCAGACAGAAGAATCGGTGACTTTCAATTTCACCAGCGGCCAGCGCTTCGATTACACGATTTCCAATGCAGACGGTGAAGAGGTTTATCGCTTGTCCTCAGTAAGCAGTTATATTCAGGCGCTCGGGGAGGAAACACTGGAGCCCGGTGACAAGCTTGAATATGAATTTGAAATCCCGCCATTGGATTTGGAATCCGGCGTCTATACGATCACCGCCTGGTTGACCCCTGAGGAAGGCCCGAAATACGAAGTCGAAATTGAACATACTATAGAATAAAACACGAAACAGCCTTCCAAAGGCTGTTTTTTCTTTTCTTCAATTTCTCCTGGCTGCTGACATTATTTCACTAAAAGAATATAATAGAAGCTGTCTGTTTGTTTCTGCAGATGGAGCAGCTGTTCTGCAAGTGATTGAATGGCTGATGGAGGAGAATTCATGAACGCAAAAGCATTTTCTTTAGCATTATTTTCAGTAGTGATCTGGGGCTCATCTTTCGCGGCAATCCGTGTAGGCCTGCAGGGCGGCTATGATACGGGGCAAAATGTCCTTGTCCGCTTTCTGATCGCATCATTACTATTTATCATTATTGCCCTTTGGCCAGGGGTGAAATTCCAATTGCCGCATAAAGGAGATATCCTGCGCCTGCTGGTGCTTGGATGGATCGGTATCAGTGTTTACCATATATTCGTGACTTTCGGAATGGAAACCATTTCAGCCGGAACTGCCGGCATGCTTGTCGGATCCGGTCCAATCTTCACGGCGTTAATCGCAGCGGTGGTTTTAAAAGAACGCTTGACCCGAATCGGCTGGTTGGGGATGGCTATCGGCTTTATCGGCATCCTGTTTATCGCATACGGTTCGAACGATGGAGCACTGACTTTGACGAATGGGGCACTGCTTGTATTGATTGCCGCATTCGCTTCCGCTGCTTTCTTTGTTTTCCAGAAACCGTTGCTGAAAAAATACTCGGCGATTGAGTTGACCGCTTACTTCACATGGGCAGGCACCTTACCCTTCCTGATCTTTTCACCTGGTCTGGTGACCACCTTGCAGAATGCAACAATGGAAGCGCATCTCGCGACTCTGTACGTCGGCATTTTTCCCGCCGCCATCGCGTATGTGACCTGGGCAACCGCACTGTCACTCGCGAATGCCAGCTCGGTGTCCAGCCTGATTTATCTGGAACCGGCAGTGGCCATTGTAGTTTCCTGGATGTGGCTTCATGAATTGCCGACCGGACTTTCGCTGATCGGCGGTGTCATTGCGATTGCCGGCGTCATGCTAGTCAATGCGCTTGGCAGGAAACAGCGCGTATTGTCCGGCAAGATTGTAGAGGTTTGAATATATCGAATCATCAACTGCGCACTCATTTTCAATGAAATTCTGCTGAACGCACGCAAGTTCGATATAGGATGGAATAAAACAGGCTATCCAGGGATCGACAAACTAAAAAGGAAGCGATTTCGCACAGCGAATCGCTTCCTTTTATCATTTTGGCTTCATAGTTTCTTTTATATATTCCTTAACCACCGTATCTGCATACAAATCGTGCGGTAATTTGGTTCCTTCGTAGAAATCATATTTTTCCCGGTCTTTCAAATACGCCAGCGTGCTGACCGAGTCACGGTGCATAAGCCGTTTCAAGATCTGGTCGGAGCTCAGTGCGCTGCCGTCGGTTGTGTCGATGACGATGCCCGCCACTTTATGTCCGATTGTCTGTCCGCTCATACGCAGCTGCGCATATTCCAGCCCCCAAAATATAAGAGTTGGCGCTAACGCGTCATAAGCCACTTTGTTTTTCAGTTTGTTTCGTACAAGCGGTTCCAGTGCAACGGAGACGCCAATAGAAATGGCTGTGTCAATCACCATTGCTTTCAGGCGTTTCTTCATTAACTTATTCATGATCGGCCTCCTTCAATTAATACCTTTTCATTGGATTCTACCATGATTCCCGGAAAAACGGTTGTCCGGTTGCGTCCCTGCCGTTTTGACTCATACAATGACTGATCGGCTTCTTCAATCATTTCTTCAAGCCCTGTTTCACCAGCTGCATAACTGACTCCGACGGATACTGTCAGAACGCCTTCCGGCTGTTGCTCTTCGCCTTCGAAATGAAAATCCTGGATGTTCTTCCGGATTCGATCCGCCATTTCCGCCGCTTCTTCCGGGTTCAGAGGCGCAACGAAACAACAGATAAATTCCTCACCGCCATAGCGAGCCACAAAATCCTCTTTTTGAATGGAATCCAGTAAAATCTGCGCAACAGAACGCAATACGGCATCACCTTTCTGATGGCCATGTGTATCATTATAAACTTTAAAATAATCGACATCGAGCATGATGATTGCCATCGCCTGCTCCTTATCAACCAGTTTGCCAACACTGTTTTTAAAAAATCTGATATTCGGCAAATGCGTCATCGGATCCCGGTTCGAATAAAACTCCAATTCTTTTCGAAGCAGCCGGCTGCGATTTTCACTGTTAAGGATTAATGCCATTGAGAATACCGCCACTGCTGCAAAAAGGAACAAGGCAACAACAATCAGCAAACTGACCGGCGTCGAAAAAAGCATCCACAACGATTTAACCGCTTCATAAATGACAAATGCAACCATCATTTTCCTGATATTCATTATGCTCGAAAAATGGTCTTTGCGCTTCTGGTCATGGAATAAACACCCGACGATTATTGGAAGAAGTATGGATTGAAGTATCCCGACAACCATCGTCGGACCACCAAGATAAGCACGGAATCCAATCGGCATTATCGCGGACAGCACTCCGTATTGCCAACCACCCACATAAGAAATGAAAAATATCGGGACTTCCCGCAAATCCACCCGCATTCCTTCATACATGAAAGGGTTATACATAATTGAAAGTGTCAAAAAACCGAAAAAAGATGAAATGATGATGCGTTGTTTCAGCGGATTTGTCCAATCCACCGCAACCGCTTCCTTTGTTTTGATAGCCAAATACATCAAAGCTATAATTAATGCCATATTTTCCAAAAAGAAAAAAAGTAAATCCCCCATAGTACAACTCCTAATTATTAGTTCTTGAACAGTTTACCAGTACTGATGGAAATAATACATCGGAATTTTCCTTTTAGATGTGATTTTAAACCTGCTGAAACTACATATTATGTAATTTATTTTCTTACAGAAATTATCTTTGTGCACCTGTTCTTGCTGAAATCAAACTGATTGTGGTGGATGGGGAATAATAAATTCAGGACTGGCAGCTGCCTAGTAAAATTGAAAAGGTCACCGGAATTTGATTCCGGTGACCTTTTCAATAAATGGATTTCAATTCTCGCTTTTGCCCTTCACAAATTCATGGTAACCAAGCTTGAAAAACCTGTACCATTCTTCGATTTCTTCATCAGGTGCAGCGTTTAACGCGTACAAAACTTCCTTGCCGAATTCCAGATACGCCGAACCATTCGCCGTGATCAATTTGCCTTCTCTCACTGCCTGCTGCTCCAGATAGGATTTTTCCCCTGTGTAATTGCCCGCTGCCACTTCTTTTAATTCGTGAAGATGATTGCTTGTATGCGGTGCGTTGTCCAGCATTCCGTTCATCCCCAAAAATACTGTCGCGTCACAGATGGCTCCAATTACAACATCTTTCTCCCTGGCTTTCTCCACCAATTCCATCACTTTTCGGCTTTCGTTTTTTCTCCAGGAATTACCGCCGATTAAGACCAGTCCGGCAAAATCGCCGGGAGCCGTGTCCACTGAATAATCCGGCAATACGGTAAAACCGCCGATTGAAGTCACCGGCTCCCCGTCCACCGAGACAGTTTTAACGCTGAATTTCTTTTCTCCCTGCTCCGGATCTTCGTTCAGTGCAGCTGCGATTGCTGCCGCTTCCCAGTCAGCATATTGATCCAGCACTACAAATAATACTTCCTGCAATTCCATTCTATTTCCTCCATTCATTTTAAACACAATAGATAAACAAACTATTCTTGTTTTGTCCTCTTCATTCCTGCAAATGCATGAAACAAATCGGAAATGCAGAGTGAAAGTTTTATGCAGAACTTTTTTGAGCTGTCATTGATTTGTGCTGGCCACGTTTTTTATTTCCTGTAATTTATCTGATTGGAGACAATTCGCATGAATTCATCAAATGACGACGAATAACGATTCCAGTGATGGTACCATTTCCTGATTGTATCGAGTACCCAGAAAGGCACCGGCTTACCGTCGATGACAGGATAATACTCCTCGTAAGTTTTTTTCAAATGTTCCCACCGGAAATCATTGCCGGGTTTAATATATTCCGAGACATCCAATAACTTGGCCCGCCCATTTTGCAATAAAATATTCTTCAAGTGGATATCGCGCGGATTTAAACCTTTTTGCCGAATATACTCTCTTGCGTCTTCGACATCCCGGATAGCCTGTTTCGGAACAGGGATTCCCTGTAACAGGCAGTCGAACAAAGTCGGGCCTTCTTCATATTTCAAAACGAGAAGGCGGTCCACCAATCCATAACAATATGAAAAATACGGAGAGGCGCCGATGCGGCCATACACTTCTGCTTCCGCAATAAGTTTGTCCCGCTTGCCCTCTGCATAAATTTTAAAAGCATATTCAGGAATTTTCAAAGACTGGAACACAGCTGCATCTGTTCCAACACCTATGCAGCGGAATCCTTCAGCAGTCCCTTCAATTCTTACGGGAGCGTTATCAGAACTGGCTGTTACTGTAATTTTCGCAAGCGCTTTCGCCGCTTCTTGCCATATTTGATCCATATGATTTCTCCTTATATCTGTTAAGTATTTAATCACTGAAAAATTGTACAGATGCTGTTAATCTCATTTTCTTACTTTTTTTATCTAAGTCAATAAGCAAGAGTCCTATCATGACGGAATTGAATGCGAAAATGTTCCCTGGCTTGAGAATAATAACGGTGGCATCAGCTGTCCGATTCCAATTATGGAACTGTTCTGATACAGAAGAGACCATAGAACAGAAAAGCTTTACTTTAAAAGCAAAAAAAGCCAACCAAAGAAAAAGCAATGCTTCTCTTTTGGTTGGCTTTCATTATTATATGCCCCATTGATGGATCCATCTTATTTTACAATACCGTAATAGACACGTGAGGTTACACGGTAAATCATCCAGTAAATCGCTGCAAACGTAATCACCACTGCGATGAAGGTCATCAGCCAGGTCATATCATTCGTTACGCCGAAGATCATCAATAATTTGCGGACAATCGGATAAGCGAAGCTGACATGAATTGTGGCAATTACAATCGGCAGAAGGAACATCCAGACAAGCTGAGATCGTGTCGAATCTTTGATCATCTCTTCATCCAGGCCGACTTTCTGCATGATCTGGAATTTGCCGCGGTCGTCAAAGCCTTCAGAAACTTGCTTGAAATACGTGATCAGCAAGGTTCCGATTGTGAACAGCAATCCGAGGAATATCCCCAGGAAAAGGAAACCGCCGTTGATGCTGTACCATTCTTCCCGCTGGTTTTCCCGGGATTGGTATAGGCTGAAACTGCCTGAATCCCCGTTATATTCACTGTTCAAACGGTTCACTAACGATTCTTTCTGGTCTGCTTCCCCTTCAGCGTCCCAGCCGATTTCGGCATCGATTGTGATATAATCCGACTCAGGAAATTCTTCCATGAAATCATCGCGGATGTCGAGCAGATGCGAAACATCCGGCACTACCATAGCGATAGATTCAGATAAGGCCATGTCTGCACTGAACTCATTTTCGATTTCAGTCAATTTGTAGCTTTTGTTTCCAACCGCCAATTCACCTTTTGTGTACGTATTTGTCGAATGATAGAATAACGCTTCATCGTCTTCCAATGTATAATTTTCCCCGGTCATCCCATTAAAATCTTCAAGCGGAATAGCCATCATTAAAACAGGAAAATCAGCGCCAACCGAACTCTGTTCAAAGACGAAGCGGCCATCTGCAAGATTACCGAACAAGCTTTCAGAACGGTAGCTTTCCATTTCCGCAACGTCCAGTCCGCTCTCTTCAGTTAAGGCAATAACCTCATCCTGCACTTCAAAAAATCGGGTATTCATTTCTTCAATATTATCCATGTCCCCGAACAGGTTCACATTATGCTCATAAGGAAATTGGTTTTCCAGGGTTTCTTCTGATCCCAGATAAATCGTGACCGTCGTGGATACCGCAATGATGACCATCGAAGCCAGGATGCAGATATTCGCCAGCCCGACCGCGTTCTGTTTCATCCGGTAGAGCATGCCCGAAATGGAAATAAAAGCACCGGGACGGTAGTAAATGCGCTTATTATTCTTCAATGCTTTCAAGATGAATATCGATCCTGAAATAAAGAGCAAATAGGTCCCGATAATCACCAGCAGTACAGCCAGGAAGAACTGTTCAATGGCAGCGAGCGGATCGGGAATCGTCAGTGAAATCCAATAGCCCCAGCCCAGAAAAAACAGTGCCAGAATGAAAAGTATAAGTGAACCTTTCGGCTCTTTTTCCCCTTCCTGTTTGCCTTTCAATAATTTGATCGGATTGGCAAACGTAAACTGGCTGACATTATAGAGGTATGTTATTCCAAAGATCAGCACAAACAGAGCTGCCGTTGCCCCCGAACTCAGAAGAGACGTCGAATATGCAATGTCATTCGGCATCCGCAGCATGAAATTCAGCAGCATAAATACAAGACGGCCAAATAAAAGGCCTGCCAGCAAGCCGGCAACGATACTTAACAGGCTGGAGAAAAGAGTTTCAAAAAACAAGATTTTTGCAACATGCTTTTTCTCCAGGCCGAGAATTCCGTAAAGCCCGATTTCCTTTTTCCGTCTTTTGATCAGAAAACTGTTCGTATAAAGAACGAAGATTACCGAGAAGAGGCCAATGACGACGACGCCTATCATGAACAGGTATGGCAGCGTAGCCGAGCGCTCCTGCACGAATTTATTGGTCATGAGCGAAACCATCAGGAAAAACATGGTGATAATCGATGTCGACGACAACAGGTAAGGAATGTACAATTGCTTGTTCGACTTAATGTTGCGCAGTGCCATTGATGAGAAAAAGCGGTTATTCATCCCCCTCACCCCGGCTTGACAGGACTTTCAGCGAATCTGAAATGCGTTCCATGAATTCATCCGCCGATCTTTCACCCCGGTAGATCTCGTGGTAAACCGCTCCGTCCCGTATGAACAAAACTCTTTTGGAAAAGCTTGCGGCTCTCGTACTGTGCGTCACCATTAAAATCGTCTGGTCCGTTTCGTTGATGCCGCGCAGGATTTCCATCAGGTTTTGGGAAGCTTTTGAGTCCAGTGCACCCGTCGGCTCATCCGCCAGAATAATTTTCGGCTGCGTAATCAAAGCCCGTGCCACTGCCACTCGCTGCTTCTGTCCACCCGAAATTTCATATGGGAATTTATCGATGTGGGCTTCGATTCCGAGCTTGCGTACAATCGGCATCAACCGGTTCTCCATTTCCTTTATCGGCGTTTTCGATAGAACAAGCGGCAGCAGGATATTGTCTTTGATTGTGAAATTATCGAGCAAGTTAAAATCCTGGAAGACGAACCCGAGCGTGTTGCGGCGAAATGCTGAAATCTCTTTGTTTTTGATTTTTGAAAGCGGGGTGCCATCCAGGTAGACTTCGCCGGATGTGGCATCGTCCAATGTCGAGATGATATTCAGGAGCGTCGTTTTCCCGGATCCCGACTCGCCCATGATCGACACGAATTCCCCTTCTTCCACGGAGAAATTCACCGCCGCAAGCGCTTCGGTCTGCTGATTCGAAAAACGCGCCGTATATATTTTCTTTAAATTTTTGATTTCCAATAAGGTCATTGCTAACCCCTCCTTGCAATTAATGATACGGCCTTGCGCAAATTACTGCCTGTACCTATCCTTACAAACAGAAAGGCAATCTTACGGTTTCGTAAGATTGCTTCTTTTTTCGTCTATTTCAGTCAAACACAGACAAATGCTCCCTCTCGAGATCAATTTTCACACGGGTTCCTTTTCCGAGCTCCGATTCAATCGAGAGTTTATGGCCAAGGCGCTTGCCGATTTTTCTGCTGAGGAACAGGCCGAGGCCGGTGGATTTTTCGTTCAGCCGGCCGTTAAGCCCGGAATAACCTTTATTGAAAATCTTCGGCAAATCCTCGGAACGAATTCCTGCGCCGGTATCTTCTATGATTAAAGTCTGTTCTTTTTCAGAGTCCATATAAATGGAAATCGTGCCGGCAGAGGTATATTTCAGGCTGTTTGACAAGATTTGTTCGAGTAGCGTCTGCAGCCATTGCCCGTCCGACAGGACTTTCACGTCAAGTGTTTCGTAATCGAGTTTAATCCCTTTGTAAATAAAGAGAATCGAATATTTCTTTACGGCTTTCTTGATGATGCCATCGAGATCGACTTCAGACAAGTCCATATCAGAACTGATTTCTTCGAGCTTCACATAGTTCAACACCATATGGGTGTAGTCTTCCAGGCGCAATATTTCCTGGGAAATCTTTTTGGATTCAGGTGAAGCACTGCTTTGGTTCAATAAACTGATTGCCGAAATCGGTGTTTTGATCTGATGCAGCCAAAGTGTAAAATAATCGATCTGGTCAGCCTGCCGTTCGGCGTGCTCACTTTCCATATTTCTTATGTCCTGCTGCAGCTGTACGATTTTTTCCAAATAGACTCGGTCTGCCGGATCAGTTCCATGCGCGACATCTTCAATTCTGGTCGATTGGCCAGCGCCAACTTGCTGAATTGCCTTATACCGGCTGCTGTAACGGATAAATTGGATGATCAGATAAATTACGAAAAAGAACAGCGTCAATTGAATGCTGTATAGATAGAGGGTGATAGGCAAATTGCCGAGTATGAAAATGCTCGCGAAAACGAGCGCCATGCCGATAAATAAGTACAGCTGCTGACGCACTGAAACGAGGAACAATTTGAAGATTTGTGTTTTAGTTGTCTCAGCCATTTGCAGATTCCTTATTTAAGGCGTAGCCAATCCCTTTTTTCGTCAGGATGAAATCCGGCAACCCGACACCCGTCAGCTTTTTGCGGAGCCTCGCCATATTGACGGCTAAAGTATTGTCATCGATGAATGATTCATCTTCCCACAGCTTGATCATCATGTCTTCCCGCATGACGTATTCGCCTTTTTGAATAAACAATTGCTCCAGGATTTTCAATTCCGTACGGGTAAGATCCACTTCCTGCTCTGCATAATACAGCTTAGATTCGCCCGGCTTTAAGACCGTACGGTTAAAGTTCTGGTAATTATCGGATTCGTTGAAGTCATAGGTCCGTCTCAGCAACGCCTGAATTTTTGCAACCGCAACCGTCAAATCGAACGGCTTGGGGATAAAATCATCTGCGCCCATTTGGATGCCCATGACAATATCCATGTTTTCACTGCGCGAAGAGATGAAGATAATCGGCACCTGTGAAACTTTGCGGATCTCCTGACACCAATAATAACCGTTAAAAGCTGGCAGTGAAATATCCAGCAGCACCAGCTGCGGTTCTAATTCTGTGAAGGTTTCCATCACGCGATTGAAATCCTCCACCACCGCTGCTTCCAGATTCCACTTCTTCAGTTCTGACTGCAGCACTTCTGCAATCGTCAAATCATCTTCCACTATTAAAACCTTAACCATATTGCCACCCCGTTTATATGTATCTGTCCAGTACTTCCGTCTCTTATGCTTCAGTCTATCGGAAATTGGTGATTCAAACCAGTTGGATTCTATTTGACGCCTATAGACTCCAAATAGAAATAAGGCGCCCCAATTCATTACCTGTGAAAAATCATCTTCAAAGCCTGATTCTTCTTTTAAAAACGGAATTCACTTTCAGCCCCCTGAGTAAAAATCGGTTCGGATTATTTTTTAATTACAGCTTAGAATTCGCCAATTCGGGAAAACAATCCTATAAGCAGAAAGGATGATCGAAATGAAAAGTAAACTGGCGGCAGCTTTGCTGGCTATCTTTCTCGGAGACTTTGGCGCCCATAAATTTTATTTGGGCAAACCTGGCCTTGGCCTGATTTATCTGCTGTTTTTCTGGACAGGCATTCCAGCCGTGATCGGAATTATCGAAGGAATATTGTATCTGCTGTCTTCAGAAGAAGATTTCCAGAGAAAACATGGCAAGAGATATTAAGATAAAATCTGTATGAGCATGCGTCCAGTGTCTGTACGCATGCTTTTTTTGTAAAAAAATTATGCCATAGCATCTGAATTGAATCTCCATATATATTAAAGACCGTCCTAAATTTTATTGTCAGAATTGTTGTTTAATTATATTCATAATATCGCTATACTGTAGATGACAAACCGGTCAATCTGAAGAGAGGAGCCTGCTGAAACGATCGGTCATTTGAGCAAGAAGGAGGTCTATCTAATGTCGACAAAGGATGACCGGACCAGAATTGAGGGACGGGAACTGATTATGGAACGCAGTTTTGATGCACCAAAAAAACTGGTTTATGAAGCGCATGTCAGCCCTGATCACATAGCACGCTGGTGGGGACCGACCGGATGGTACACTCATAGTTACGAAATGGAAGTTGAACCGGGAGGCATCTGGCATTATTGCATGCGCTCTTCGGAAGACGGACAGGAATCCTGGGGGAAAGCCGTTTATCAAGATGTCACGCCTTATGAACAACTGATTTATGAAGACGCGTTTGCTGATCAATTTGGCAATGAATTGACCGATATGCCAAAAATGCTGGTGCACCTTAAATTTTCGGAAGACGAAAACCGGTCGACCATTACCTCACGGACCCGGTTTGAGTCTGAAGCACAATTGCAGCGTCTTCTGGATATGCAGGCAGTTGAAGGAATGTCCGAAACTTATGACAGACTCGCCGAATACCTGAGCGACCAACAAAAATTGGAGAAAGAAGGTTAATCATGATTACGAAAATCTTTCCCTATTTGAATTTCGATGGACAAGGCCAGGAAGCCTCCCATTTTTACTCGGATGTGTTGGGCGCGGAATTGGTCGGACTTGTGACTTACGGCGAAGCGAATGCAGAAGACATGGAAGGAATTCCTGATGAAGCGAAAGATATGGTGATGAATTCCCAAATTCTTTTAAAAAACGGAGACTATCTGATGATTTCCGATGTTCCTCCTGGTATGGGAATGTCTTTCCAGCAAGGGAATAATGTCAGCATCACAATCACATTTGATGATCAGGAAGAAGCGAAAACGATTTTTGGCAAGCTGGCTGAAGGCGGAAAAGTTTCCATGGAACTTCAGGAAACTTTTTGGAGTCCGTTATATGGCAGTGTTTCCGACCGCTTTGGCATTGAGTGGCAAATTTCAGTGGACTCGGAAAACGAATAGTAAATAATCGATCCCGTCTTCCTGAATTTTCCCGGCAGACGGGATTCCTCTTAGTTGATGAAGCCGTTTTAAATTTAATTTGCAATAGATTATTTTCATTCTTGTCGTCACCGTCTGTTCCCTCTTCCCATAATCGGATAAGATAATAACATAGAAACTGCACAGAAAGGCTGAACAATTTATGTTGGAACCAATTCCTGACCATTTGGAGAAAAATCTTAAAATCCTGTTTATCGGCTTCAATCCGAGTATCCGCTCCTCTGAAACCGGTTATCATTACGCCAACCCGAATAACCGCTTCTGGAAAATCCTCCATGAAGCCGGATTGACTCCAAGGAAATTCCGTCCTGAAGAAAATAACCGGCTGCTTGAGCTCGGCTTCGGATTGACGAATATTGTTGTCCGCCCGACAAAAGAAGCGGCGGAAATCACAAAGGATGAATATAGACTCGGCGCAGAGAAACTGAAGAAAAAAATTAGGAGATATCAGCCGCAAGCGGTATGCTTCGTCGGTAAAGGCGTTTATCAGCAATACAGCAATAAGCGTGCAGTGCCATGGGGCGAGCAGCCTGAGCCGGTTATTTCAGGAATCGTTGAATTTGTCGCCCCTTCATCGAGTGGACTCGTTCGGATGAAGATGGATGAAATTGTAGAAATCTACCGTGGCTTGCAAAAATATCTTTAATATCAGCTGACATAAATATCGATATTTAAATATTAATTATAGATAATTATTTATTGATGTTCAATAAATAATGGTGTATTATCTCATTAACAATATATTCTAATGAGGTGCTTGCAATGAAACGAAGTTCAACCATTGTTTTAAAAACCGCCATCTTTTTTATTGGTTTGCCGGTACTGGCAGGCTGCCTTTACGGTTTGTCCAGATTCGATTCCAATTCCCCGTATTGGGCACTTCCTGAGCTTGAGAAATTGCAGTATCCATTGCTCATCGGCATGTATATCGGAATGATCCCATTCTTCATCGCACTCTACCAATCGTTGAAGCTATTGAGCTATGTGGACCGCAATGAGGCGTTTTCGGCCCTGTCCGTGAAAGCGATAAAGAACATCAAATTTTGTGCCGTTGCCATCGTTATCGTCTATATTCTCGAGATGCCGTTCCTGTATCTTCTGACATTGGCGGATGACGCGCCCGGCATCATAATCGGAATGTTCGTCATTTTCGTGTCGCTCGTGGTGGCAGTTTTTGCAGCTGTTCTCCAGAAATTATTGCAGGAAGCCATACGAATAAAATCCGACAACGATTTAATCGTTTGACTTGGGTGATCACCGTTGCTGGTGATCTTTTTTTGTTGAATCTTCTGGTTCCAGTCGGCATATTACAAAATATTCCGCAACAAAAAGGCCTCAGCGTCAGCGAAGGCCTTTTTGTTTTATAACTTAAAAATTCATCTTCCAATTCCTTGCGCTGTGACTTGTAGCCTTTCATATAATTGATGCGGCGCTGAATACATATAAAAAAGATATAATCCAAGACCATAAAATGTTAATATATAGAAAACTTTAAGACATTTTATCCAAAAGAATAATATGATGCCACACTATATAAGATAAAGTCAGAGTAAATCCCCGTTAAATCCTTCGGGCAATCTCCTTTTTGTCAGTGGGCATACTTTTCTTCAAAACAGTTGAAATGGAAAGTGGATGACGCCATGAAAGTTCTATTGAAGATTTTAGTTTTAGCGGCTTTATTTTTCGGACTCACCATTGGAAGCTTTTGGCTCATATTCAGCCAGGACATTATACTGGGGATTTTGATTTCCTTGCTTCTGCTCGTGACATGTGTCGGCATACTGGCTTTCAGCCTTTATGGGATTCAAGTCGGCCAGCTTGCTCGCATCGGGCTTAAGACGCGTATGCAAGTCGCCACGCTGCTTATCTTGACTGTTTATCTCAGTTCAGCGCTCGGCCTGTTCGCTGTCGTCAATACTTTCCTTGAATTCAGAAACCTTTCGGAGATCTACACAGTTGGCGAGAAGACCGAAATGCTTATACCCCCCCTTTGGAATAGTGGAACGAAGCCAGATGTTGCCGGAAGCACCGAGAAAAATGGAGTTATTTATTCGTACACTGATTCCACAAAAGATGAGATTGATAAAATCGATGCATTTTTGGAAGCAGAAAAGGGCCGGATCGACGAATTCTTTGGCAATGAAGAAGCCGGTGACCTTACAATCGTATTTCATGACAATTTTGATACCTTGTCAGACGCGTCCGGCTACGAAGAGGCGATGGGTTATTATGAATACCGGAGCCAGGAGATCCACCTTGTTCCGGACGATTACTCCTGGAACCTCATCCTGCTGCACGAATATAGCCATCACCAGAGCCATTTGTATGCACAGGAAAACAGACTATCCGCAAATCGGCTGCCGCTTTGGTTTGAAGAAGGTGTTGCAGATTATCTGGCTGGAGAAACCAGTGGCTGGTACGAGCTGGAGGGTGTTGAAATAATCGACTTTACATCGCTGAACCATGACTACTCGTTCCATAACTCGTATACACAGACGTTCGATCCTTATATCCAAAGCTTTTTGGCTGTGGAATCTCTGGCCGATAAATATGGTGAAGATCAATTGAAGAGATTTTTTTCTGCGGAGCTTCCTGCCGAATTTTATGGGCTTCTGGAAGAAACCACAGGCATGGAGCTTGCTGACTTCCAGGAAACCTTCCTTGACGACATGATCAAAGAAAGTAACGACAAGATTGCACAATTCGATGCCGCCTATGAAGCAATGGATATGGGTCTCTACACAGCAGCTGCCACCATCATTGATCAGCTGAAGCCAAGCGCTTCTAAGGAGGATCTCCGCCATCTTTCCTGGATGCAGACGAATCTTTTCCTCATGCAGGAGCAATTCGAAGAAGCCATTCTGTTCATGGAGAACCGGCTTGAAACCGGTGATCCCGCATATCGCATTGACGACCTGACCAATCTCGCTGAATTATATTTGCTGGTCGATTCTGAGAAATCATTGGAGTTAATACAGGAAGTTGAAATCTTGTTGGATGAAAATCTTAGTATGGATTTTGCTTATTATGACTTGGAAGTATATCTTGAAGCGTACGAACTGGTTAATTCGGATTCACCCCTTGAGGGCTATACGATTCTGCTTGATGAAAACTTACTGTATAATGAGCCGATTATCGAAAGAGTCAAAGAGAAAATAGAGAGCGGCTTTTCGGAAGCCCGTTGAGGAAGGTTTAAAGGCTTCGCGCATGGGCATGCGCGAAGCCTTTTTTAATTTTCTGCAGGCGAAATCGCTTGGCGATCATAAACTTCGTTTTACCGATCATAAAAATCAGTTTGCCGATCATAAAACTTTCAAATTCCAGTAAAGCTGGCCCATCCCCTTTTAATTTTCCTATACCCCTCTCCTTGCCCTCTCTCTTTTCATAAAAATCATTAGAAAGGTTGACGAAACCGAATAAAAAGGAGAATAAAAGGCAGAAAATGAAAAGTTTCCGCATCTGCGAAAGCTCCCTTAAAAAACTGGATTTTTGAGAATCATGGAAGAAAGGGAGTTGTATTTCCTCTGCATACCACTTCTAATTCTCCCTAAACCCGGTTTCCCGCATAACCACTCCATATGCACGGCCCGGCAGTGCAGCCTTCAATTCCTGCATCAGCCGCTCCAGCTCTGCCGCAAACACTTCATATTCTTCTTTCGCCAGCAACAGCCGCAACAAACTCACCATTGAGTAAACCTTTCCTTTGCCCAAACTTCCTGCCGGCAAACGAAGCATCGCATCAACCGCTTTAAGATTTTCCGGATGCGGCAACCGGTAACGATACAACACTTCTTCATGCGCCGATTTGTTGCGGTACGGAAAAGCAATGCGCAATATCGCATCCAGCTCTTGCGGTTCCAATTGCACCGGCTCATATTCTTCACTGAACTCCTCGGCAAAATCTTTGGCAATCCGGGCCCGCAAATCATCGTCAATTACAGAATAGAAATTGGTGATCTGGCCGAGCGACAGAAAATTGACTAGCACCCACAGCGGTACATTGCGGTGCTTATCGAAAAACTCACGGATTGCGGGATACTTAACGCGGTCCCGTTTCTTATGGCTCTTGATCAAATTATAAAGCGTCGAAATGATTCGATCGCGCTCATGATAACGCTCCGCATCGGTGCTGTAATTTCCTGGTTCCAAAAAGCTGTCCATACCGCGGAACTTCTCTGAGAAACGATAGGCCACTTTCGACTTGATATTTTTTTCGAACTTCAGCAATTCATTGAGCATCAGCATGCGCAGTTCACGGTCGAAACGGTACAGCGCGTAAATATGCCCGAACTCGGTACCCGCCTGATACTGTTCCAGCCCATACGGATTCAGCCGCTCATCACGCTCCAAAAACGGCTCTTTATATCCGTCGATCAGTGCATAATAATTCTCACGTGACAGAACCCGCCGCGCCGCTGCCTTGTCCGGCACGAGCAGCCCACGGTTTTGCAGTATCGTAATCTGTTCATCATGGGAAGCAAAAACTTTCATCGGTTTCACCCTCTGCAACTGTTTCTTTCTTTTACTGTAAGCGAATTACGGATTTTAATAAACCCCAATGCATCCGAAGTAATACTTGAAAACCTTAAGAAAAACCCGCAGACATCCAATTTGTCTGCGGGCATAGCCAGTCTTGCCGCTAACTAACGTTTAATCAGTTTCTTCCGGATACTGCGGATGACTTGGTTGGCATCTTCAATTTTCATCATCGATACCAACACAAAATGTAGGCAACTTGCAATAGGCACTTTAGGTGAATAAAAAACGCCCTGACCAGCTTTGGTCGGGGCGTTTTCGGTTTGAGTAAGTCTCAGCTTTAGACCTCAACCTCTTCTTCTTCTTTCGATTCCACCATCTTATATGCACCGATTCGTTCCCACATCAAAGATGGCATATCCATCTTGCCGACCATTTCCTTCGGTATCATTTCATTGATGTCGGCTTCTTTGCCCTGCTTCACTTTTTCGGTCCATTCCGGATCGATCAGCACCTGCCGGCCCATGACAACAATATCAGCGCCTTCTTCAAGTGCCGCAACTGCCTCTTCCGGTTTTTTCACGTTGCCGACAGCGACAAATGCTACTCGACCAGCTATCGCTTCCGATAAGATTTGAACGATGCTGCCTTCGGCTTTGTCTTCATGCGGCAGTTTTTGGAAATCCATCAATGATACGTGCAGGTAATGGATGCCGCCCGCGATTAATTTCTCAGTCAAAATTTTAGTTTCTTCAATTGTATAACCGATTTTGTCCTGTGCGTATTCTTCCGGTGATAACCGGTAGCCGACGATGAATTGCTCATCTGCAAATTCTGCAGCCACCCGTTTCACTTCAGCAAGCACCGCCACCGGGAATTTCAGGCGATTTTCAAGGCTGCCGCCCCATTCATCATCGCGGCGATTCGTGATTTCCGACACGAATTGCTGAATCAGATACGTATTGGCGCCGTGAATTTCCACGCCGTCAAAACCCGCTTCGATTGCACGACGTGTGGTTTCGCCGAAGTCACGGATAATGGCGGTGATTTCGTCCCTTGTCAATGCACGCGGTGTCGGTTTGCCTGCTGGACCTTCAACAGCGCTCGGTGCCACGGTTTCATTCGCTTTGATCAAATCCGGCTGGCACTGGCGTCCGCCGTGCTGAATTTGAAGAATGGCTTTATTGCCCTGTGATTTCATCTCTGTTGCCAATTGTTTCAGCTGTGGCATCACATCATCAGTGAAGCCGATAAATTGGTTCGGGAAAGCGATGCCGTTTTCGGAAACGGCGATACATGCTGAAATATACAGGCTGCCGATATTGGCACGGCGACGATAATAGACCAGTTCCTCGTCCGATACGGTTCCGTCCGGATTTCCTGAATACGTGGTCATCGGCGCCACGCCTAAACGGTCTTTCAGCACCACACCATTGGGCAAAGTGATTTCTTTGAATAAGGATTGATATTTCGGATTCATGTACTGTTCCTCTTTTCTGTTGGGGTTAATTATTTCAAAATAGCATACGCTTCATTCCACTACAAGAATTCGAACTCGCGGGCTGTTATTTTTGATTCCATTCTTTTACAATGGTACGCTTTTTTCGAATATAACTTTGAGGAGGAATTTACATGATACCGAAAACATATAAAGAGATCCATTTGGCGAATCGTCCGGAAGGTACGCCGGCCAACGAAGATTTCGCTTTTGTCGAAAAGGAGATAGCGTCACCCGGAGAAGGCGAAGTGCTTCTGAAAACCTTGTACCTGTCGGTCGATCCCTATATGCGCGGCCGCATGAGAGATGTGAAATCCTACGTTGCACCGTTCGAATTGAATAAAGCGATTTCCGGTGGCGTACTGGCGGAAGTGGTTGAATCGAACTCCGAACTGCTCCAAAAAGGCGACATCGTCAACGGCACGCTGAAATGGGCGGAATACACGATTGCAAAAGCAGACAAAGTACAAAAGGTCGATCCGACGATTGCGCCAATCACAACACGACTCGGCATTCTCGGCTTGACCGGTCTCACCGCCTATTTTGGGTTACTGGATATCGGTAAGCCTCAACCGGGTGAAACCGTCGTCGTTTCCGGTGCAGCTGGAGCAGTTGGTTCCGTCGTCGGACAGATCGCCAAACTGAAAGGGGCGCGCGCAGTCGGCATCGCCGGTTCACAGGAGAAAATCGACTACCTGATCAATGAACTTGGCTTCGATGCCGCCGTGAATTATAAATCAGACAGCTTTAAAGAAGATTTAAAGAATGCGTTGCCGGATGGCGTCGATGTCTATTTTGACAATGTCGGCGGTGAAGTGTCGGACGAGGTGATTTTTCAGTTGAACAATAGTGCACGCGTTGTCCTGTGCGGCACAATTTCTTCCTATAACAAACCAGGTGGCGACATCGGCCCGCGCATCCAGTGGAAATTCATCACGACAAGCTCGATGATGAAAGGCTTCACTCTCGGCGATTACGCTTCTGACTTTAAAACAGGAGCAGCTGATCTTGGCAAATGGCTGCAGGAAGGAAAATTGAAATACGAAGAAACGATTGTCGAAGGCTTCGAAAACACACCGAAAGCATTTTTCGGGTTATTCGAAGGCTCAAATCTCGGCAAACAATTGGTAAAAGTCGCTGACCCTGAGTTCGCGAAACTGTAACTTCAATTTCTTAGGAGCCCCCGCAATAGCGGGGGCTCCTTCCTTTATGCCCCAACTTTCTTCGCAAAAAGATTTAATTTTGTAAGACAATAACTCCTTTATTTTCCATCAAATGATTAAAGAAGAAAGACAAGGCAGGTAAATTCGTTAAGTATTAGGTATGATTTCGATGTTTGGAGAAGTAAAATTGTTTCACATCCTTTCCGCCCGGGTATTTTAACAATGTACAAAAAACCATTGAAAGGATGATTAACCAATGGCTTTTAAAGACAAGTTCAACAAGGTAAAAGATAAAGTGACGAAAAAAGGCGAAACTCATCTTGACGAACATGGCAATGAGTACAAAGAAAAAGGCACAGATTATGTCAATGAAAATAAAGGCGACTGGAAAGACCGCGTGACAGGTTCAGGTGATGAAACAAAAGAAAACAAATAATTGCAGCCCAATGCCATTGAAGCAATAACATTTCGCTGTAAAATAAAAATTAAACCCGCACCCTGTTCGACAGGTTGCGGGTTTTCTGATCTTTGACATGAAGGCAGTCCTTCAAGGTTATGTTTCTTTTATTGTCCGTCTTCCATCTCCCCCATCAAACCGAGCAGCTTCCTCACCGTGTTGACATTGCGGATCGTCACCAGCTTGTATATCGGCGTTCCCACCACTTTCGACATGCCGCTCCTAGTGACTTGGTCTTTATCAACTGACCACAGAATTGCACCCTGAACATATTTCACCCGGTCGATTTCCGCCTTGATCACCAGCCGATCCAGTACAGTGTCGTCGTCCGCTTCCGCCCACAAAAACCATACGTCGCTTTTCATATCGCTGTCATTTGACCAGTTGGAGGGAATGTTTCCGGCAATACGCCGGAAATCATCGAAGCTGTATACGAGGACTTTTATGCTCAGATCGAAATGGCCGGTGATCGCCCGTTCCAAAATGGCAGGCAGTTCTTCTTTTCTTCGGTGGCTGTCCGCAAAAATGATATTCCCGGAATTGATGTATGTTTTGACTAAAGACATTCCTGCCTCTTCAAAAACACCTTTCAACTCTTTCATATCCACTTTATTTTTCCCGCCTACATTGATTCGGCGCAAGAGCGCAATATAAATCAGAACGACCACTCCCCACTGGGTTTTTATTCCGCCACCAGCACTACACTGTCCAAACTTTCGACCTCATCTCCATCAAGGAGTGCATAAAGACTATTCGCCAGCGACTGAATCCGCGGCGGAGTGCTGGTGAATTCAGGACGGACACTTTCTGCGTAATCCACTTCCCATGCACCGTCCTGCAAATAACCGGCATCTACGACGGCTGTTCGCTTCACCCTCCACCCCGCTTCCTCAAGCATTGATTTGAGTTGAAGCGAATCGTATACATGCTGGATATTGCCGGTATTGTCAACAAATTCGCTGTACAGCGCAAGAATTGCTGTGGCCGCAAAATGTTGCCGCTGCCCCATTCGGGTAAAATTGAAATCCCATTCCGCAATGCAAATTCGCTGTGCCATGCCGCGCAACTTTTTCAAATAACTCAATAATTCCTCGGGGTTGCGGAAATACCAGGAGCAGTGGGAAAGAATCGCCACATCAAATTTTTCTTCCTGTAAATCGAGCAGATCAGTCTCAAGTTTAAATGTAACCCGTTTGCCGAGAGGCGAAGCGGCAATTGTTTCAGTAGCTTCCCCGAGTGTAATCGGTGCGCCGTAAGACGGATCTGCGATATCCACCGCCAACACATGTCCGTTTTCACCGACAGCATCCGCCAGTGCGACAGTTGTATCTCCCTGGCCACAGCCCACTTCAAGAATGCGCATGCCTGGTTCCAGTTGAAACGCCTTCACGAGAGACAGCCGGTGCTTCAGCTGCGTACGCTGAATGGTGTCTTCACCGATAATTTTCATACTTTCCAATAAATGATCCATGTTATCCCTCTATTCGTTTTAAAATAAACCCTGGACATCCTGACAGCAATCCTTGTTTCATTCAACTTGAAAACCGACAGCAAACACTTGCAGAATAGAAATCAGTTGAGCTGTAATTTCCCGTGGCGACTCGCAATAGCCGTTTCTTGCCCAGTCAAGGATCAGTCCTGCCGTTCCATGGGCCATGTACAGCTTGAACTTCTTGGAATTGAGGTCACGGCCCCCTTGTGCCATCAGGGTGAATTGCTCATCCAGTAATTCGAAAACTGCCTGCGGCAAATCCTGATACAATCCGGGAATTGTATCTTCCATCAAATACAGATTGAAAAAGGACCGATTGTCGTAGATGAATGAAATCAACTCGAATGAATTTGTATCCAGCGACTTTGTTTCGATGATTTTCCCGGACTCATACCGCTCCATACTTTTTCTTTTGATCTGTTCGAACATTTCCTGTTTCAGTTCATCGGTAAGATGCGGTTTGTCTAAATAATGGAGGTAGAACGTTGCGCGGTTATACTGGGCACGCTGAACGATATCCGTCACTGACACATGGCTGTATCCTTTTTCATTGATCAGCTCGGTGAATGCCTGCTTGAAATGCTGTTTGGTCCTCCAGGCTTGCGGGGAAAGCTTTTCTTTATTTTGCTCCATATTTTTCTCCTCCAAAATCGACACATTCCCAAAAGCTGTCGATTAACTCGACAAAACTGGTTTTTCTACTGATTGAGGCATTTTCTGCCTGGGTATACACTGGAATAGAAGCTTTTATTTCAGTTTAGCATAACCATAGAAGAGGAGAGGAGAGATGATCAATGATTAATTACACAGACAAAGTCGTCATCATTACAGGTGGAGGATCAGGGCTCGGACGTGCAGCTGCATTTTCCATCGCCAAACAGGGCGGCAAGCTCGTTCTTGTCGACATGAACAAAGAGGGTCTGGAAGAAAGCAAAAACGAAATCCTGGCTTCAGTGCCGGATGCCCAAATCGAAACTGTCGAAGCCAATGTAACGAATGAAGAAGAAGTGAAAAACTACATCGACTTCACAGTCGAAAAATTCGGCAAAATTGACGGGTTCTTCAATAACGCGGGCATTGAAGGAAAACAGAACCTGACAGAGGAATACGGCTCCAATGAATTCGAAAAAGTTATCAATGTTAACTTGAACGGCGTTTTCTACGGGATGAAATACGCCCTGAAAGTCATGAAAGAACAAGGATATGGCTCCATCGTCAACACGGCATCAGTCGGCGGCATCCGTGGCGTCGGCAACCAGTCCGGCTACGCAGCAAGCAAGCACGGCGTTGTCGGATTGACCCGCAACTCAGGAGTTGAGTACGGCGAGTTTGGCATCAGCATCAACGCCATTGCACCAGGCGCAATCATGACGCCGATGGTCGAAGGCTCGCTGCGCCAAATCGGCGGCGAAGACTGGGAATCAGTTGGCAAGGAATTTGTCAGCGTCAACCCGATGAAACGCTTCGGTAAACCGGAAGAAGTCGGCAACCTTGTCGCATTCCTGCTGTCGGATGCTGCGAAATTCATCAATGCATCTGTCATTCCAATCGACGGCGGCCAATCGTATAAATATTGAGCACAAAAAAAAGGCGATGCCTCCACCCAAAATGGGTTGGAGGCATCGCCTTTTATAATGTTCCTATTCATTTTCACGGGCATTATTCGGTCGTTCATCAGCTACTTTTTTAGAATACTCTTTTGCCTCTTCCTGTTGATCCCTGCCTTTTTCTTCACCATAGGCAGTGGCTTCGTTATCACCGTCAAAAGCATCTTTCGCTTTGTTGATGGCTTTATCAATCCCGGATTCCCGTGCACCTACCTGCTTTTCGGGTGTTCGACCCGCTGTACCTTTTCTGGCCATTATAAATCCCTCCTGGTAAAAATCATTTACTCACAGTTTACCCGGTGATACGGATTCTACACCTGTTCTCATATCTCAGCTTACGCCAGTTTCTGTCCGCAGTTCGGACAGAATTTGGCGCCGGCGACTTTCTCACCGCAATTCGGACAGAAATTCGGGGCTTTGCCACCACTGGATTGGGGCTGATTGCCTGATCCAGCAGCTGACTTGGAATCTGCAGTTTCCTTCCCAGCCTTCTCCTCGCCGCCACTTGAATCTTTCTGGTCCTCCATCATCTCTTTCGCGATGTTCATGCCCATCATCATGCCGGCCATGTCGGATGCGGTATTCGATCCGGATGATTTGCCCATCGCATCGGCAACGGACATTTGCTGGTATTTCGAAATATCGCCAACCATGCCGTGAGATGCATTTTTATTGATCATCTCCTGGATTTCATTCGGATAATTAAAGCTCATGATCTGGAAGCCGGTGATTTTCATGCCGTCGTCCATGATCTGCATGTCAAGATCATCCTGGATGCCTTTTCCGATGTCGTGGGCGTTGGCCTGAAGATTGAACATATCCTTGCCTTCTTTAGGAATCCATTTCATCAGCAATTGATCCAGCACAGCGGTGATGCGGATTTTCACATCGTCGACGGTATAGCTCGTACGCACTCCGGCAATTTTGTCGATGAGGTTGATGTAGTCATTGACCTTGAATTGGAAAGTCCCATTCGCCCGGATCGGCATGCCGCCGGGAAGCCCCGGAGCAGGGATATTGATCGGATTTTGGGTACCCCAGCGGACGACGAATTCCTTCGTGTTGACGAACAGCACTTCGACCCGCATGCCGCTGTTGAAGCCGAAGCGGAATCCTTTCAATGTCGAAAGGAATGGGACGATTTCGGATGCGATGTCGTATTCACCGTCTTCTTCAAAAATGCCTTCAATTTTGCCGTTATTGAGGAAAATCGCATCCTGTCCGGGGCGAATGATCAGGCGACTGCCTTTTTTGACTTCCTTATTGGCCCATTTGTAAAAAATCATATCATCGCGGAATTCTTCCCATTCCACAACATCTGCAAATTGATTGCCGAAAAACACCATTTTGTTCAGTCCTTCCTTTATATCAATAAACCCTTAAAATCCTCTGCCGCCTCCACTGAAGGAACGGCCACCACCGGTCATGCCGCCGCCTCCGAAACCACCGCCGCTATTATTGTTTTTGGGGATTTTGCGTCTGGTGACGGTTTTATTGCGGAAGCGATCGGAATCTCTCGTAACTCGTGTATGGTCACGGTCGATGTAAGTTGCCGGCGTCGTTGTGTTACGGCCGCCGGAATTATAGAGCATCGATCCGACAACAACACCGCCAAGCAGCAGTGCCGCCGCTATATGAAACCAAGTCTGGAGAAAAATACTCTCGGGATTGACGCCCGGACGATATTCCATATAACGGACAGCGTTAGATGCCATTTCCCGAAATGCATCTCCGTACTCCCCTGCCGCCATATAGGGCGCTGACTGGTCGATTACCAGTTCGGCACGTTCATTGTCGAGGCGGGTTTCCGCCGTTCCAAACCCGGCCACGTAAAATTCGCGGCTGCCCATATCAATCGTCATCACAACTGCGTTCTCCTGACCGCTTGTGTCTGCTATCTCGTCAAAAAAATCACCCATATACGTTTCAATGGGCCGGCCACCCGTGCTGTCTGTCGTCAGCAACAAAAAATCCGCTCCCTGTTCCCGGCTTTTTTCTGCCGCATATGTTTCTAAATCACTGATTTCTCCCTCACTCAGCAACCCCGCCTCGTCGTAGATACGCTGTTCGATTTGGGCAAAAGCTGTGCTTCCAGTCACCAGCAGGAATATGAATATCAATAAAGCTGCAAAGACTGATTTTAAATTGTTTACCCTCACCAAAGAACACCTCCCACCATATAGGAGATGGCTTTTAAGACCGCGAATGTTGAAACAGCGATGCCGGTGAACCAGGCGGCCACCTTGCCGCCGCTGATCGGCGGCTTGCCGACCACTTTGCCGGTCTGTCCGTTCATCGCAAAAGTATGTTCTTTATTTTCAAAATCGTAATAAACCATCCATACCGGAAATAAGGTGTAATACACTTTTTTCTTATTGGCATTAATTTGTTTATTCGTGTAGCTGACTGTGGAATAACCGGTCACCGTGCTGCCGATGTAGGAATCGATATAGGGTACGATTTTCGATTGCACACGGGAAAACAGTTCATCATCATCGTAATCGTACTTCTCGGCCAGGAAGCCGGCAAGATAAGGCATGCGAAAATCCTTTAAATCGCTGTAATCATATGGTTCAAGCTTATCCATCAGCGCATCGTCCATTTTTTCGGAAGCATCCGCCGGTACTTTGAGATAGCTCAAATCGATTTCACGGTAGACATCGTAGAAATCGGTTTCGGTAATCACGGTGTCACCTTGCTGGTAGGTGCGCACACGTGTGCCGATTGCCGCCACCTCGGCATTTCCGTCAATGTCATAGAGCCAAAAAGGCACGTACATACCCGTCATTTTCTTGATGCGGTCGCCGTTCATAAAACCTCGCGGCGTCAACCGTCCATTTTTCGTCCATTTCCGGAAAGCCGCAACTGCTTCCTCTTTGCTGATCGTGAACGGTATGACTTTCGCCGGCGCGAGGTCACCCGTCAACCGATCTGAAAGCAGCACCGGCGCACCGCAAAAACTGCAATGGGTTGCGGTCGTTTCAGCTTCTGTCAATAACACGGCTCCGCAATTTTCACAATGATATTCCCTTGCTTCTTCAGGAGCGAATTTCTGCAGGATATTCTCCTCGGGAAACGTTTCAATATCATCCTGTCGCCCGCAGTTCGGACAGCTTAAGTGACCGGAAGTGGCATCGAACGCCATATCCGATCCACAATTCGGGCATTTATAATGAATGACCAACCCGTCCGCCTCCCTTCAGCGCAAAATTTCTCGTCCTGTTGTCAGACATTATTCGCCTTTATTGACCTGGGATTTCAGCGCTGCCAGTTCTTCATCGACATTGGTACCAGATTGCATCGATTCCAGCTCGTCCTCCACATTCGAATCGCTATCGTATTTTTTCGCCAGATCCTGGACAGAGTCTCTTGAACTTCTGTTCAGCTCGGACATGGCATTCGCTTCATCCAGTTGCTGGTTGATTTTCTGTTCCATTGCATCAAACGCCGAAATCCGTTCACCGGCTCCACCCATCGAAGAATTGAAATCGTTCATGCGGCTCTGCGTTTTCGCGACAGAAGCCTTCCCTTTCAGCTCAGCGCGGCGAGATTCAAGTTCACCGATATCTTCTTCCAGCTTATCGTGCATCTGGCGCATCTGTTGTGTATTGGCCGCTGCCATATCAACCGTAGTATAAAGGCCCTGTTCGCGCTCCGTGAGTTCCGCTTTTCGCTGCAGGAATTTACGGGCATCGTCTTCGTTACCGGATTCAAGTGCCTTGACTGCATATCGCTGCATATCGTCTATTTCTTTTTGCACATCCGCCAGTTCGCGGCGTTCGCGCTTTTCAGCTGCCATGATGGCTGCTGTTTCCGATTTCACTTTTCCGAGATCGCTATTCAAATCACGCAAATATTGATCGATCATTTTCTCCGGATCTTCTGCCTGGTCCAGCATCGCGTGAATATTGCTTGTCATAATATCTCTGAAGCGTTTTAAGATTTCCATCATCATTCTCCTCATCGATTTTATTCCCGCTGGGCGGGGATTCATTAGTAAAGACCAAGTACCCTTTCCCGCCAGGCACTAACCCTGACAATCTTTTCAGCGGATGAATGCGGCAATCTCCTTCTATATAAAGAACTTCTTCATGTCGCAGGAATTTCCTGCATTCGATGAACTGCTCATTTTACGGATTCTATGCTTTACGTCTCAGAAGATATCTTTAATAATCCGAAACACCCTTTGGGAATAAAAAGCAGCAACTCGCCAGCTTCCACTAAAAGGTCGATTACCCACCAGCGATCTCTTTTCTTTCGGATTTCCTTCGCCATCCTACTCACCAGCCTTAGTCATTTTTCAACTTTACGTTTTGTTAATACAAAAGGTTTCTTTATTTCAAATATATGCATAAACTAAGAATAAATCATTTATTGAGGAGGAAAACAAGATGCCGAAAAAGGAAATGTCTTCTGAGCAGAGAGAGGAATTGCTCGGCAAACTGAAAGTGCGTTTCAATAAGAATATGAATCGCCACGAAAGTGTTGAATGGGAGAAAGTCCTGGAAAAACTGGAAGCGAATCCAGCCCAACTATGGTCACTGTTTCAAATGGAAGAAACGGGTGGCGAGCCCGATGTTGTGGTTTTGGAGCCGCATATTGGCCAGGTTGTTTTTTATGATTGTTCGCCTGAAACGCCAAAAGGCCGCCGCAGCCTTTGCTATGACCGGGCAGCCTGGGAAGCGCGAAAAAAATTCAAACCGGATAACACCGTCTTGGACATGGCAGCTGAGATGGGCATCGAAGTCATTTCAGAAGATGAATATCGTGCACTCCACACGTTTGGTGAGTTTGACCGCAAAACATCGACTTGGGTGCTGACACCTGAAAACATCCGCGAACACGGCGGCGCGATTTTCTGCGATTACCGTTATGGACAGGTTTTCACCTACCATAACGGGGCAGATTCCTATTATGCGAGCAGAGGGTTCCGGGGGAATCTGCGGGTCTGATATATAAAGAAATACCGAAGACAGACTGATGGTTCATGCTGTAATTATTCTTTAAAACAAGATTTGCTAAGCCAATTGACTCAAAATCAATTGGTTTTTCGATTGCAAAAAAGATGATTTTCTCCTGTCCCAATCCCTTTCACATCACAAAAACAAGTCCATTTCCTCTGTATCCACAGTATAAGAACTTCCGCCATTTGCCCTATCTAAAATCTATCTATTCAGTCAACAGAGGATTATAATGAAGGTAATATTGAGGAGGTGCCATGATGGATCTGGAACGGAAATTAAATCAATGGCGCAAGGAAGGGGTGCTCGATCAGACGGCTATCGAGCGCATTAAAGCGTTTGAGAAAGGCCAACCCCAAAAGAGAAAAATTCCGTTACTATTGCTCATTGGACTGATTTTCTTCTCGTTGGCGGTGTTCAGCTTTATCGCCGCCAACTGGCAGGCCATACCCGATTTATTGAAAATCGCTTTGGTTGTTGGACTCATGTGGATTTTCTATGTGCTCGCCTATTTTTCCGAAAAGAAATATTTCGGACATCCGGTCATCTTCAGGCTTCTCGGTCTGGCGATGTTCGGCGCAAGCATCCTGGTAACAGCGCAGACTTTCCATTTCACCCTCTCTAATTCAGTGCTTCCCTGGGCTATTTTTATCGCTGCCATTGCACATTATTTCATGTGGCGCCATCTTGCCTATACAATCATTGCTTTCTTCTTTGGTGCCAATACGCTCACGTCATTTCTGCCGTTTACGGGTTGGATCGAGTGGAGCATATTCGTTGCGGTAGCGCTTGCCTGGTTCTATTTCAGCAAAGACAATGCGCCAAAAGTCTTGAGCTGGATCCTGCTGTTCTTCTCTGGCCTGCTGCTGTGGGATCTCGTCACATACGACAGCCCGTTTTGGCCGATTTGGACACTCTTTGTCCTAATTCTCCTGCTGTTTATCGTCCCTGCTGATAAACAGCGTCTGCTGTCGCCGCTTTATCTGATCTTTGGCGCTGTCATGCTCATCGTCTATCTGGCACTTCGCGGTGAGACGGAGCTGTCGCTTGTCGACTTGAACTGGCCGGAGTCAATCGCCCTCGCCGTTGCCGGTCTTGCAGTGCTGGCACTGACTTTCCTGAAATTCAGGAACATTATGTGGATTTCCGTTCTCGGTGCGATGGGCTTTCTGCTGTTTGATGAGACAGCCATTGCACTGGCGATTATCGCGGAACTCAGCGCTTTGGCGTACCTGGTTCTTGCACAGCGGAAAAATAAACCACTGGCTCCCGGTTTCGTCTACTTTGTGATTGTCCAATTTGTTATTTATGTCATCTACGCCTGGCAACGTCTTGATATGTCGCTGTTCTTCCTCATTGGCGCACTTCTATTATTTGCTTTATCGGGTTCCGGCTGGTGGCTGAACCGCAGGAAAGAAGGTGCAGCAACATGAAATGGAAAGCCTGGTTATTGCCGATTTTTTTAACCCTATTCATCGTGGTCCTGGTCGCAGCTTTTTATGCCGCATCCTGGTTCGGGGAACAATACACGTTGCGGGCAGAACCTTTTGATCCGTTCGATCCTTTTTACGGAGAATACGTCATGCTGCAATATCCGGATTTGGATTCGCATAGCAGTTCTTTTGAAGGGCCTATTTATTTCACCTTGAAAGATGGTCCAGATGGTTTTGCCGTTATTGATCGGATTAATGACGAACCGTTCTTCGGCGCAATCAGCGGGTCTTCATTTGGAAACCGGGTCACTGCACCGCAGCTCGAACAATTCTATGTCGAACAGGGGCAGGGACCTGAATTGGAACAAGCCGTTGACCTTCAGGTGACTGTCGATGTTGCCCCATGGGGATTTATTCGTCCCATCAGTCTTGAAGAGCGAGAAGAATAAAATATAGGTGGAAATGTAGACAACCCAAAACAGAACCGCCGGCTTCTCTTCAGAGAGCCGGCGGTTCTGTTTTTACATTTATTCTTATTCACGCCAAAACGTCGTGCAGTCTGCCTTGTCCGAAATATTGAAGTCAATCATTTTTTCAAGCAGATTATAATCCAACTGCTTTTTCCATGGTATGCGGAATAATTCCTTCGTGTGATTGTAACCGGCCTGCTCAATATCGGTTTCAAAACGGGTCATCGCCGCCTGTTCCGGGGCTACTGACATATGTTCCTTCGCGACACTGAAACCGATGATATATGTGCCATGATCTGTGAACATCGGCTGATTCCATTTGATGGCCGGTTCAAGATGCGGGTAAGTTTTTGCTGTCCACGCCAAAACTTCTTCTGTGCGGTCACGCTGGCTCGGATCGTCAATTCCCTGCAGAAATTCCTCGAAAATTTTCATGGTTTCCCTCCTGCTGTCAGATTTTATGCACCTTCAAATCTTTCATTCTTTATACAAGCCTGCCATTCACGATTGAATGATTACAGCCGACGCATCACGTTGCCGGACAATGAAATACGCAGAGTGCGCACTGAGCTTTTCAGCAGTTTAACGAGACTAAAATCATCTACCTGTTTCTTCCCTGTTTAATGGCCTTGAATAATACAGCTGCTCCTGCAAGAAACGCCAGCACTGTAAACAGCACAACCATACCTACCGTGTTATCCGATTCGCTATCAACAGACTCAACTTCCTGTAAAGTGAGTTCTTCTTTGTCAGCAAAATATTCGTCTGCCAAATACGTGTTGTGGATGGTTGGTGAACACAGAGGATGAATCCATTTCTCGCCTTCTTTGTCCAGGAAGAACAGATACGTCGCGTTTTCCCGGCTTTCTCCCCATGTAACATCTTCGGCAACGGCAATCTTTGTTTCGTTTACACCTTTAAAACTTTTTTCGACGTCGATGGTCAGTTTTCTATTCGTATCATTGCTTTCAACTTTTTCCACTGAACCGATCAGGACTGCATCATATTCTTCAAAGGCCGCATCCATCGTGGGAGGTTCAGCGCAGGATAAGGCAAAACTTCGGCTGGGAATCAGGAGGTTAGAACAAATGAATACCAGAACCAGTATTTTTTTCATGAAATGACTCCCCTTTATTCATTGGACGTTACGGCTTTTCCAAAGTTACATCCGCTTGCTCAAGCGGCAGGCTTTCCACGCAAACGGAACATGCTGAAAACAAAAATGCGATAGTCACACTTGCCAGGATAATAATCAAACCGGTGCCGTTGCTTTCCGAGTGTTTCCATCTCTTTAAAAATAACTCAAACAAACCTAGCGTCAGCAAACTAAATAGCCACTCCAAACCAGCGTTCTCCCATATTAATCAGCAAGCCGCAGCAAAACAAAGTAGCAGCGTAAAGCAAGATCCGGTTCATCCCAATTTCCTCTTTTCCAGCAAATTATGTATATATTCGATTCTACTTTTTTTCTGACGTTCTGTATTAAAAGGTAAATAAATATTAATAACCCGCACCCCGGATGTCCGGGATACGGGTGAACTTCGAAACTATTTTATTATTCTTCTTTTTCCTTATTTTCTTTAGCATCTTCATCCATGCCATGGAGTCGCTGTTCGGGAAGATTAATTTCTTCTTTATAGTCCTGCGCTTGCTCTCTCAATTCCATATCGCGCTGATGTGTCTGCAGTTCTTCTTTGTTCTTGTCTCGTGCCAATTCAATCCCTCCTCTTTCATGTTAGTCCTCCTATTCCCGATAAGTTCCGGTTGAAACAGGAGGAAGGTGTTTTCTTTTTTTAAATTTTACAGCCGGCATAAGTTTCGAAATCACAAACCCGTCACTGAATTCATTGCTGAGCCGTGATAAAATTGAAGGCAAAAGCGCAACCGGCATCGGGAGTGAGTTCATCCTTACTTTGCCGCATCCCGATGTGAAATAAACACAATTTTGGAGGGTTTTATTCATGGAAAAAATTTGGAGTCTGCGGTTAATCCGCTTCTCAGCAATCTTCGGTTTTATCGGTACATACATGGGTTCCCAGATGGCGGGTGTCATGGATTATTCCTTGCGGCCGGTCCACGCACATATCTTGCTGGTCGGGTGGCTGTCCGTGTTTGCCTGGGGCATTTTCTATCATGCCTACACCATCAAATACAAGAAACTGGTCACTGCCCATGGCATACTCGCAATGGTCGGCGCTGTCGGCCTGACCAGCGGCATGTGGCTGTATAACCTGAACCCGTTCAATTGGAACGAAACGCTCGTCATGGTATTGTTCATTGTCGGTGGCTCGCTGTTGTTATTGGCGTTCCTGCTGTTTGCGGTGATTACATTCCTGACTGAAAAAGAATAACACAAGAAAATCCTTCCTTTTTAAGGGAGGCTTTTTTGTGTTCTTAAGTTTACATTTAAATAAATCCCTACAATACCTTGCAATGATCAGTACTGAATGATATATTGTTCATTAACTACTACTGTTTATAAAACACTAGTTGGCAAAGGAGGCTTTTCTGGTGAATATTCAATTTAAAAAAGGTGCCCTGAATTTATGTGTCCTCGTTCTTTTGGATAAGCAGGATCGTTATGGTTACGAATTGGTACAGAAAATCTCTGACCGTATCGCCATTTCGGAAGGCGCAGTTTATCCGCTGCTCCGCCGTTTAACCAAAGAAGGCTATTTCTCCACCTATTTGCAGGAGTCGACCGAAGGCCCGCCGCGCAAATACTATTCTCTTACCGATGCCGGCAGAACATATCTTCATGAACAACTGGAGGAATGGAAAAGCTTCACGGACGGGGTCAATAAATTAATCGAAGAGGGTGTGCAAAATGACTGAGAAACAATTTCTGAATGAACTTGAATATGCACTGAATCGGCTGCCTGCTGAAGAACAAAACGACATTCTGCAGGATATCCGTGAATATTTTTCGAATGGCCGCGCTGATGGCAAATCGGACAGCGATATTGCAGCGGAGCTTGGGGAACCGGGTGCCATCGCCAAAGAACTGGTCGATAGCTTTGATTTTAATAAGACAGAAGTTCCAGCTCTAAAGATTGACATGGCTAAAGATAAATTCGATAAAGTGGATATCGCAATTGAAAATGGCATATTGCGCATCCATCCATCAAAGGATGGCCAAATGCATGCTGATATCGTGGACAAAAATTACCGCCAGCATTTTTCGGTTGATATCCTGGACCGCACACTCGTGATCACATTAAAAGAAGAAACCAAAAAATGGGGGATTTTCAGCATTAGAGGCGGTTTTAAATCACCAATAATCACTGTTCAGCTGCCGGACAAGTTATACGAAAAAATCCAGATCCTCTCCGACCATGGAAGTATTACCGGAGAAAATTTGGCCGGTTCCGAATTTCTTGTCGAGACGGATAATGGCAGCATCGAACTGGCGCGTATAAGCGCGGGTGATTTAACCGCAACATCTGATAACGGTGCTATCAAACTGACTTCCATCCAGGCTAAAAAACTGGAAATCGAAACAGATAATGGTCAATTGAACCTGAAAGACATTCACGCCGGCAAAGTGGAAGCCACTTCAGATAATGGCGGCATTACACTGAAAGATGTCGAAGGCAGTGTCTATGCCCAGACCGACAATGGGCGCATCCATCTTTTGGCCGCCCATCTTGAGCAGTCAATAAACCTGGAAACAGACAACGGCTCCATCTTGCTCGAAACAAAGATGCAGCCGGAAAATGCCACCATCGAGGCTGACGTGGATTGGGGCACAGTCTCTATCTTCGGTTCGAAAAAAAGAAGAACTGTTTTCGGAAACGGGCAACATCCAATCGATCTCCAATCGGATAATGGCAGCATCACAGTAAAAATGGTTTGATTGAAGAAGGCTGTCGAGAAACCGACAACTTCTCCAATCATTGCGCTCTAGGCAGAACGGAAATATCCATTTCCCCATATAAAATAGACATAAACTTGTATTCCTTGGTAGAAAGTGATCTGAGATATGAAGCAAAACAGCGAAGACGCCCAGGGGAGCAGGCGAATGCCGACGAAGTGCAAGATCCACTCGGGCGAAGTGGAACGAGACCGAGTTAGCTCAGCGCGAGCCAAGAGTTGGCCGAAGGTGGTTCGGCCGAGTCTTTGCGACGAAGCTAGCGCAGCGATGCAGGAGCACGGGTTTTGGCAAGCAAGCTGTTTTGCGTAATATCGGTTTATATTTTCTCTTTCTCAACAAGCTAAAGAAGGCTTCGCGTCCGCGAAGCCTTCTTTTAATGGATTGGAGTTTTTCGCTCGATGAAAAACATCAAATGTAGATTTGGTTTTTTTACCTGCAAAACACTATAGTGAAATCCAGCATTTCGTGCTATCTTAGAATGAAAGAGTTAGAAAACTCCACCAATAAAAAATCATAACCGAAGAGAGGCAACCTAATGGATAGAAGCCAAATCGTTTTTGGAGTTTCATTCGCCGTTTTATTTTTCTTTTTGTATATTTTCTTTAACATTGTGTGGAATATTCTACATGCGCTCACAGCTCCTATACCGGCTTTCATGTTTTTCCTGCTGGTCTTCTTCATTCTGTTGCCAGTGTCGCTCGTCATTGCCCAAAAATTCACCAGGCATTTCTTTCCGGACACCAGCGTTTAATCACAATCACAAAACCCCTTGGAGCGGATTCGCTACAAGGGGTTTTCAAGTGGTTTTATTTACATGGACATTGACGCGCATATAAGAAGGAAGTTGACGATTATGCCGCTGTCCGATTAGTCTCGTTCTGCAGCTTTGAACTTAGAGGCGTTCGCGGCTCATTCCTCTCCAGTCAAATCCGAATATTTTATTTCCACCAATTCATCAGACGCAATATTTTTAAAGGTTTCTTTGCCGCTCAATTTATAGAGGTGGCGTTTCGAATTCGATACATAATAGACTTTACCGTCTGCAGGGTGGGTCACTTTTTTCAAAAACAATAAATAGTCCCCCGTTTTCATCGGCTTCATCCCTTTTTCGGATGAATACCCATCATCCACCGATTCCTTTAGACCGATAACCTGATTGACTACAATTTCGGAATCTTCATCAAAATCGTTGCCTGTACGATCAATGAAAACTTCATCGATTGCCACTTCATAAAATGCCTGCTTGGTGGTAAGTTCCTCTTTGTTAATTTCCCGGATATCATAATACAGAGGAACATGGGCCCGTACCACCAGATCGGACTCGTCTGTGATCTCTTCAAGGCTTTCGTAGGACTTACTCAAGCCCCATACCCCGCCTTTTGTTTCCGCTTCCCCCAAATATTCATATCCCAGCACGCCAAGCACGATCAGTACAATGATGATAAACGCCGATATTAATTTCCTCTTCATAGCTTCCATCTCCAATAAAAAGCATCCCATTTTTCCATTTGCTTCCGCTATAACTGGTTTTGGCTTCTGTTCAACACTTTCCTTATCTTTGATGGTAAACTGCCAAAATTTTCAAATCAATACCCACACCTATTTCCCAACCTGTTTTTTAAAAAACAAGTTATATAGACCCGTTAAAAATCCCCAAACACCTCTTATTTATCATTAAAATGATATAAAAAAAATAAAAGGAGTCAATTTCCATTTTTACTCCAAGAATTATTCTCACAAAACCCCCAAAATTTTCCCAACCTCTTTTGTTCACGTATTACTGGACAAAAAAGACTTTCCAGATTCCCGGAAAGTCCCTCTCTCACTTCACTTTTGCAGCAGTTCGACAAATCTGTGCAGCCGCTCCAATGTCTCAATATTGTTGTTGCAGACTTCATTGTCCTGACAGATATAATTGCCGCGTTTAACGAAATTGTCCTGTCCTGAACCCTTTGTCTTAGCGGTGAACAGGCCTACCTGGCTGTGACGATTACAGATGGAACAGATTCCATTTTTCGCACTGCGGTTGAAACTGCCATGGATACCTTCGAGCCGGCCATCCCTTTCGACCACCAGATACATGAGCGTCGAACTCTCAATCCAGCCGAGATAGGACAGCTTTTTAAAATCAAGCGAATCGAGCTTCGGCCCTTTCAGCTTTTTAGCTTTCGGAAACAGTTTCTTCAATCCCTGGTCCGTCGTATTCTTAAACGGTACTACATATGCAAAAAGCTGCTCCAGAAAAGCTTCAGCGTCCGCCGTTTCTTTTACAGCCGTCAACGGTGCAAGCACGGATTTCTGTTCTTCATTCAATGAAGGAAACAGTTCGAACACTTTTTCCTGCGAGAGATGCCGCAGCACGCTCAACACTTCCCCGTCGCTGCTTGTCGCCTTGCCATTGACCAGGATTTTGGCCTGGCTTTTGATAAAGTTAAACTGGTCATTTCGGATAAACGCGTCCGGCCGGTCTCCCGTATTCCTCTGTTTATTACTTGTCTCTTTTACATGTATCATTTTGAAACACTCCTTATTGTTTGATTGGATAATTATAAGGACGCCATGTTCGAATGACACATTTACGGGCGATCTCAAGGAGTTGATCTAATAGTTTTTATTCAGTGCAATCGCATCAATTTTTCTGTATGAAGCGACCGGCAAAAAGAATTTATCATCTCAACTTTAAGAGAGAATAATAGCCCCACACAAAGTGTCGCCATTCTGTATCACATGCTTTGCAAGAGGGTTTCGTAACGCTGACAACCGGGTTCTGCTTGTCACCTGATATCACCCCTTTCAAAGGTGCCGTTGACTCTTATATTATACCAATCCACAAGAATTTTGGAGTGTATTGTCTTCCATCTTTATAAACCCTTTTGGGTCCAATCAATGAGCACCGCTTTTTCCTTCTCAGGATCCAGCCCTGCTTTTTGCTCCGTTACATTGCGAGTGGATTCCCAGGCAAATGTATCGCTGATTGTCTCTTCGAGCGGGCGAAATTTTAAGCCGGCGTCCAACGCTTTCCGGATATCCACCGTCAAAAAACCCTTCATATTGAAACTGTCCGGAATCCACAGGGGCATGTCGGTCCAGCCGTTCACTTCGTGGCCGACCAGGAATTTCTCATCAACCCAGATGAGATCAGCTTCATGTCCAACCGTTTCTTTGCATCGATTCAAAAATTCCTGCATTGTCAATTCAGTTTCCGGTCCGGTGGCGTTGTATGTTCCGATTGTTTTCGACTCGACCATCCGAAGAACCCATTCGGCGAGATCGCGTACATCGATAAACTGAACGGACTTGTCCCTGCGTCCGGGCGCCAACACGTCGCCGCCTTTTGCGATGCGGTTTACCCAATAGCTGAAGCGGTCCGTAAAATCGTATGGACCAACAATCAGCCCAGGTCGGACGATTAAACTGCGGTCGGGAAACGCGCGCTCCACTTCCTTTTCACACAAAAATTTCAGTTCCCCGTACTGTGCCTTGATCGCCTCTGCCGTTTCCATGCCCTTCAGTTCGTCCAATCGCTCCGGTGACAATTGTCCGACTGAATGATCCTCATCAATTCCCAGCTCTTCCAGCTCATCGTATACGGATACACTCGAAATGAACGTATAATGCCCAGCCGCATCCATCAGTATTTCAGCTGACTCACGGACTGTCCACGGCAAATAACCGCTCGTGTCAATTACAGCGTCCCAGTTCCGCCCTTTCAGCGAATCTAAATCCCCACCTCTGTCGCCGACCAGTTTTTCCACTTCCGGAAACAACTCTGTATCTGTTTTGCCTCTATTGAATAATGTTACTTCATGGCCGCTCTGGAGTGCCGCTTCGGTTAGAGCACGCCCTAAAAACCGCGTACCTCCAAGGATTAATAGTTTCAAGTTCATTCCCCTTTCTGTGTGCTTAACTTTAATAAATCACTGCATTACAAAATGTTGTTAAATATTTTATTCTGCAAAATGGATGGACAATCCTTGTTCGTCCGATGAAAACCGGCAGATTGATATGTTTCAGTATCAACTTGCAGTTACACGATCACTTTTGCGATTCCCTGCAATTTCTGAAGTTGCTTGACCAAAGCCATCTCACCTGAGACTTCTCCTTCTTCTATTGAAAAAATGTATTTTGATACTCGTTTGTCGCTGTATGTGTCCACGTCTTCAATTTGAAAATCAGTGACCGCCAGATTGTTTTCCTCAAAATAGCCACTGATTTTTGAAAACATGTCCTCACGGTCTTCCGCGATGATGATAATCTTTTTTTGTTTGTGTGTGGAGATGTATTTCTTCTCCACTTTCCCCAGCACATAAAGGGTACCCAATACAATCAGTGTCGCCAGAATGGCTACATAATACATACCGATCCCTAACACCAATCCCAGACCGGCAGCCACCCAAATCGATGCAGCAGTCGCCAGTCCTTTTACTGATCCCCTGTTGACGATGATGGTTCCGGCTCCCAGGAAACCGATGCCACTTATCACATAGGAAGGAATACGGCCAGGATCAAACTGGAGCGGCCCGCTCGTGCTGTTGATGTAGTTATCAAAACCTGTGACTGAGAGAATCATCATCATACACGCTCCTGTGCCTACCAGTAAATGCGTGCGCAGTCCCGCTGGCTGCTTTTTGGTTTCTCTTTCAATGCCGATGATTCCACTTAAAATGGCTGCCATCAGAAGACGCAGCGTGATGACCATATAATCCTCAGGTATAAAGTCCACCTTCATCCCCCCAATTCCATAACATCCTTAGTGTCCATTACCCTAATTCTTTCTACTTCATTCAATTTTACCAATTTCCTAAATCTTCCGAATATGGTATCATTACTATCTGGATATAGAAAAAGGATGTGAATTGGTATTACTCTTTTGAAGCAGTCCCTTCATTACTTATTTATTTGGCTGGTCGCTTTCCTCCTGCTGCTGACCATTGTGCTGCTGCCGATGGATACGATTTTTGAAACGGGACGCGGGGGTTCGTTTGAGGGCGCGCAGTATGATTACCAGTTTGCCAACCATATCGACAATTTCAAGATGTTGGGAACCCATATCATGGAATTCCAGGGGCTTGGCCCCGACCAATACGGCCGGGATTTACTGGGCCACATCATTGAAATGTTCGGCCGTAGCCTGAAAATCATTATTCCCGCATTGATTTTGAGTTTCGTAATCGGTATCGCAAAAGGGGTTATTGACTATCGGGTGCGGCGCAACAAAGGAAAAGTCTTTGGGCAGTTCACTACCTGGGGCATTCTTTCCGTACCGGATCTCGCGCTCATCATCGGCATCCAGCTGGCCATTTTGATAATGATTTCAAATGGCTGGCTGTTCCGAATCGACTTGTTCGGCCATGATACGATCGACAACGTTCTGATGAACATCCTGTTCCTGTCGATTTACCCGACCGCTTATATTGCAAACACGACATTTCAGGCGCTTCAGTCGGAACAGGGCATGGATTATATCCGCACCGCGAAGTCGAAAGGGACTCCGCAATTCATTATTTTATATAAGCATATGCTTAAAAACGGCATGGCCCGCATTTTTTCACATACGAATACGATGATTTTATACATATTGTCCAATTTGTTCATCATTGAAATTTTTACCGAATACCGGGGAGCTGCCTTCTATTTTTACAATTCCCTCGGCAATCCGAGCCAATTTTATGTGGACGGCCTTTTTTCTGCCCGCACTATTGAAGTGATCGGCTATATTTTCTTTTTCACCGTGCTCATCCTTGCCGCAAATCTGGTTACGGCGGCAGCCCGGTCCGTTATGGTTCCTGCCAAAGGCGGTGATTCATCGTGAATAAAACCTTGATTGCCGGCCTGATCATAACGGGCATTACATTGTTTATTATCGCCTTCGGTCCCCATTTGCCGTTGGTCCATGAGTCGTCGGAACCCGTGCTGCCATATCGTGACAGTGACGGAAAATTGATGCCTCCGCCTTATCCGCCATCGGAAGATTTCCTGATTGGCTCCAACCGGAAAGGCCAGGATTTATTCACCATCCTGATGATCGGTGCACGCGAAACTTTTCTGATCATCGCAACGATCGTCTTTCTCCGGATTGCGCTCGCGTTGATGCTCGGTGTGTCGGCTTTTTACAGCCGATCTGCCGATTATGCGATGCGGACCTGGAATGCCTTGTTTTCATTTCTTCCGACCATTTTCATCGTCCTGATCATTTTGGCCATTCCGTTCATCATGTTTGCGGAGCACCGGTCGTTCTGGGTGGTGATCGTGCTTGCTGTCATTGAATCGGGGCGTGTTGCCGCAGTGTTCAATACGTCGATGCACGATTTGAAAAAAAGGACCTTTATGGAAGCGGCCATCGTCAACGGTGGAACACCTTGGAGTATGTTCCGCCGCTATTACTGGCCGGCACTTCGCGGAGATGTGCTGACTGCCACTTCGGCTGAAATAAGCCGCACCATGTTCCTGATTGCCCAGCTTGGTGTCATCGGCGTTTTTATCACGCAGGAATTCATGTCGCAGCTCGACCGCAGCTATCTGGCGATCGACCGCTCCAACTCCTGGCCGACGCTTTTTGAAACATTGCGTCATGATGTCTATTCTGCCCAGTGGATTCCGCTTGCCGCCCTTGGAGCCATCAGTTTCACGATGATCGGTTTCTACTTGCTGGCAGAAGGCTTGCGTGAACGAAAGAATATTCAGATGCGAAAACTGCAGGAATAAAAACAGGAATTGATTGAAAAAAGATGGCCGATTTTTTCTTCGGCCATCTTTTTTATTCACTCCGCTAACTTTCTTCGTTTCCAGAGATACGCCACTCCCCCGACCAGCGATATCACACTGATCAGCAACGATTTCCTGAAATGCGGCGGACGATAAGTCAAGGTGATGTCATTTCTTCCCGGCACTGCCGGCACCGCCATAAAAGCGTAATTCGCTTCCAGCACTTCCACTTGTGTCCCGTTGATTTCCGCTGACCATCCGATTTCATAAGGCACCGGCAGCACGATAAATTCATCATTCGCTTCATTATTGAATTCAGCATCGATGCGGCTGCCGTTCCATTCGAAATGATTGTCGTCAGCAGCTTCTGCTGATGCCTCGCGAAGCACATCATAAGATTCTTCGTAAACCGTTACTCCCTTCAACACGTAAGTTCCCTGCCGTAGACGGATCCGGACAGTGTCTGCTGCCGGAAGTCGCAGCGTTAAATCATCGACGAATGTTTTATAGATGGAAACATTCGATTTTCTCGATGTTTTATAGTCATTGATATGAATCGTAAACCTCTGGTCCTCGGATAAATTGAACAAATGCATCGCTACGTACAAATCGCTTTCCGGTGGAACCGGATTTTCAAATACCAGATCAATGCCACCCGATTCGCCGGTAATGTCCAGCACTTCATCTTCGTATGTCGCATCCACTCCGATAACGTCAAAATCCAATTGTTCAGGGGAAGGCGGCAATTGTGCCTGATTTTCGGGATCCTTCAGGATGACTCCCGTCAACATCGCATGTTCACGGCGAATCATCGGTTCAGCAGCAAGGCTTTCTTCGCTGTAGGCATTTGAAGTCGACCGGAGGAATGGCAGCGGCAGCTGGTTTTCGTAAACGATGAAGTTTTCCGATTCCAGAACCGCTTTAACATTGGCGGGCACATTTTCATCGTCGCGGGCAAGGATAGTGTAATTTGCCACCAGCAGGCTGTGCAAATTGGCGCGTTTGCCGAGCGTAGCGTAGCGGCTGACGCTTTCACGGCCCATATCGACTTCTAAATCAGTCAGATAAAACTGCAGCACCTGGTCATTCAAAATACTGGAATAGGCACTTACTCCGTGAAAATCCTGAACAAGAGCTGTATTGTTCCGGATCCCTTCCATCCAATCGATGCGGTAAAAAGGAAACGCGTCCCTCTCCTTAATTTCCGCCAGGAGCCTGTTGATCTCCGGATCGTCATATTCTTCCCCCGTCATGAACTCTTCTGTAACAAGCTCGGTGTCACCGCCTTTGACAAGAATGACATACTGAAAGCCATTTGCCAGAAACAGCAAGGTGATAACAATAAATGCCGCTGCCTCGCCCTTTTTTGAAGGGTCGGAAACGCCACGGACCAGCAGCATGAAAGTGAACAGCGATGAACCAAGAACACCGAGTAAGAGAGGAAACTGGATAGTAACACCGTCGTTGGCAAGTGCAACGAGAAACTGATAACCTGCTGCCAGAGAGGCCAGCACCATCAATGCGACAACGGCCGCCTGCCCTCTTTTTGAATGTCTTCTGACAGCTAATGCAAACAGCAGAAAAATGAGCAGACATGTGGCCGTGGTTGTGATAATGATGGCCGGCTGCAACTCAAGCCGGGTGTCAGTCAAAGCGAACAGTCCATAAACTGTGAGCGCCAATGCTCCGGCAATTGCAAAGTGTTTTACTTTCAGCATTGTGAGTTTGCTGTACCCTGCTGCTACCGCGCCACCGGCAGTAAAGGACATAAAATATTCCCATCGGTATTGCGGCGCCGAAAAACCGTTAAAAACACTGGCAATCTGAGGACTGTAATGGAGCACGATGCCAAACAGCACAATCGAAGCGAAAAAGCAGAATTGTGGATCCCGGAACAGCGGGACGGCAAAGGCCATTCCGACAAATGCGGCAGGCAGAATGACGTAGCTGCTCGTGAATAAGATATTATCATGAAGTGCCAGCCAGTCGACTTCAAGGACATAGCCGGGTCGATGATTGTTCAAAAATGCATGTACCGCAGGAATAAAAGACACCGCACTGATGCCGGCACCGATCAGTCCGCTCACAACAAAGAGAATGAGCGCCTTGCCCCTTCTGATTTCATTTTCGATAAGCGGCATGAAGAGCCGGAACAGAATGTAGATGCCGGAGACCAGAAAATTGACATAGGCTAAATAGAAATTATCGATCATGGAGATTGCGGCAGCAGCCATGAACCAGCCGGGCCGTCCCTCACGGAAGATCTTTTCGATCCCTAAAATCAGCAGCGGCAGCCATAAATAAGCATCTGCGTAAAATTCCCAGTAAACAGCGTGGCGAAAATACATGCTCGACAATCCATAGACAGCGGCACCGAGAAATGCGGGAAGCCGGTCGAACTTCATGTAGCGGAAAACGAGGTAAGCGATGAAAAGTACTGCCGCAAGCCTTGCGATATTGATGAACACCGCGGCATGCGCCCAGAATAGCGGGTCAGCTTCCGCGATAATGCCGGAGAGTTCGAATATGTAAAAGAATCCGACTGTCAGCACAAAGATGATGGAAGTTGAAAAATAATAGGACAGCCAGCTGTATGTGCCGCTCCCCAAGCCGAAAAGAGGCGAATAGAAAAATTCACCGGATGTATATTGCTCATATAACATGGATTTGAACGGCATCATCTGTGATAACCCATCGTTCGGTCCGAGCATAAAGCGGTCGCTGAACCATTCCACCAGATAGACGCTATGCGCGGCCATGCTGAAAAAAAGGCAAAGAGCAGCAAGTTGAAAGAAAGGAAGAAACTTTTTCATAAGTCACCTTCTTTATTCTTTAGCGGATTCACCGGCAGAAAGAAACGGTTGGCAGAAAGGTGAATTAAATATTGCTACTAATCTATAGTCATCATTTTTATAACCTTTTTAATGAAAATTAACAACTCAGCTTCCGATTGTAGAATGCAATATTCCTCGGACTCCGGTTTGATCAGCATCGATAAATTAAAGCTGTGTGAATGGATTTAGTTTCTCCCTGGATACAGGAACTTTAAAAAGAACAGCGAATTGTATTTATAAGCATAAACGAAATGGAGGATTGCCGATTCATGAAGATGAAGACGAAAATCAAATCGAAACTGTCGCGGGCGTTCTCTGCTAATTTCACTGAAGCATATAAAAAATTCACGATGAATCATATGAAAGAAAACAAAAGCTTTCCTGAAGCTTTCCTGCAAAAACCTTTGCATGAGTGCAAAGTAGCTTTGATCTCGACAGCCGGTGTCCACCTGAAATCAGACCAGCCATTTGATGTCGATAACCCTGCGGGAGACCATACCATACGGATCATCCCATCGGATGTCTCGGAGCAGGAACTGACTGTGACCCATATTTACTTTGACACGAAGTTTGCCAAAACAGACCCGACCATCGTGTTCCCACTGCAACAATTGAAAGATTCAGCGGCTGACGGAAAAATCGGTGTTGTTTCCGACGTGAATATTGGATTGAACGGCGGCATTTTGGACACTGCCCTGGTCGAAAAAGAATCGATCCCGCGAGTTGAAGAACTGTTCCACAACGACGGAATTGATGCGGCTTTACTCGTGCCTGGCTGAGGATCCTGCCACAACGTTCTCGGGCTGTATGCCCGGGCTTTAGAAGCATCCAATATTCAGACAGCTATGATTACTGTGTACCCGGAAATCACTGATAAAGTCGGAGCACCCCGGACGTTGCAGACACCTTTTAAAATGGGACGGCCGTGTGGCGAACCATTCGACTTAGAAACACGAACACGCGTCATCGAACAGTTGGTGCAGCTTTTGGCACTGCCTTCCGGATCAAGGAATACCTATCAGGCCAAGCCATGATAATAACTGCGCCTGAACTGTTGCCAGATGCCAACAGATCAGGTGCTGTTTGTTCGTTAAATAGAAAGAGATGCGCTTGTTTCAGTTTCAAATCTGAGTTGCCACAATCGCAAAATAGTTCCCTTCTATCCCCGTATATTCAACCCGTTCAAAATGCGCCTGAAAACCTGCTTTTGCCAGCATTTCCTCCCATTCGGGCATTGAAAACAAGCCCGATTCCGCCCGGTCATATTCTCTATAGATCCTGCCATTTTCATCGCGCATGATGTAGGCATATTCGGTCTCCGTCACATTGTCATCCGGGTCGCTGTCGTAGGTCCATTCCAAATAACGCATCCCTCGTTTGCCCTGGTCAATGCCGCCGTGGTCCGTTTCGGGCCTGAATGTTTCCTTGAAATGATCTGTCATGATCATTAAAACCCCTTCTTCATTCAAGTGATTTTTCGCATTGCGCATCACTTCAAGCAAATCTGCCTTATCGGTAAAATACATGATTGCATCGTGAATAAACACGAGGTCAAACTGCGCTTCGAGATTCAGATTCTTCATGTCCCCTTGAATATGTTCACAATCAGGATTCAGTGCCCGGCTGACTGCCAGCATATCCGTTGACAGGTCTGTCAAAGTCATTGAAAAATGCTGCTTCAGGTAATAGGCATTGCTGCCGCCTCCGGAACCGAACTCCACGGCCCGTTTGACTTCAGAATGATAGCGTCGGATTATTTCCAGGTAAAGCTTGGCTTCTTCTTCATATTCGGTATGGGAGACATCAATGGCCACCATTCCGCTAATTCCTTATATAATTTCATCGGTTGCTCTCCGCCTTTCAAAGTTAAATGAATGAAATCCCAAAACGTTCAATGTCACTTTTCACCATTGTATAGTAAATTTATCAGAATTTTTAGTTATTTTTAAAACTATTTGCAACACAAGTGTTAAAATGAATAAAAGTCAGGAGGAGAGTAAGCGATGGAAACGGATCAGTTGCTTCTAAGTACAAAATGGCAAGGCGATTTTGTTTTTTCCGCAGTTGGACAAGGAGGACATACGCTTACGATGGATGCCCATCAGGGCGTGGGGAATAATCAGGGGTTGCTGCCGATGCAGGTGCTGCTCGGTTCACTTGCAGGCTGCGTCGGGATGGACGTTGTTATGATCCTGCGTTCGAAAATGAATGAAATTCGATCTCTCGAGATCGTTACTGAAGGCGACAAGCGGCAGCTTCCGCCGAAAGAATTCCTGTCGATTGTGGTTACGTTCTTTGTTGAAGGCGACATCGAAGCGGCAAAAGTGCTGCACGCGATTGAGGTCAGCGGCGAGAAATATTGTCCGGTCGCCCATTCACTAAAAGCGGATGTCCATTACCGGCTGATGCTGAACGGTGAGGAAGTTGGCCTGAACGAACAATAGATAGATGACATTAAAGGAGGCGAATCCAGTGGTAAAGCAAGTTTTATTCATCCATAGCGCAGGCCCTCAAGGGGAACAGCAAGGAAGTTCCAGATTGCTGAAGTATTTGAATGACGAGTTGGGATCGGATTTCCGACTTCTTGCCCCCAAAATGCCGACGCCCGAAGACCCGAAATACCCGGAATGGAAGCAAGTTTTGAAAGAAGAAATCGCTTCCCTGGAAGATGGAGCCATTTTATTGGGCCACTCAATTGGCGGATCAGCTTTACTGAAGTTTCTGTCGGAAGAAGAGCTGGGAAAATCGTTTGCCAAAGTCATTACGATCGCCGCACCGTATTGGGGCATCGATGAAAATTGGCAGTTGAAGGATTTTGAGCTTGCAGAAGATTTTTCCGCCAGAAGTTCACTTCTGCCCGACGCGGTTCTTTTTCATAGCATCGATGATGAAATTGTGCCATTCGAACACCTGGAGAAATATATGGAAAGTCTGCCCGGCGCGACTGTCAGGCAGCTTTCGGGAAAAGACCACATTTTTCAGGATGGGCTCCCGGAAGCGATAGAAGAAATTCGACTAGGTTAATCAAAAACGCCAGCCATCACACATATGATGGCTGGCGTTTTATTTTTTAGAACGGCTTTTTTTCTTATTGGTCACAGAGCTAAATCAAGTCCATTTTCAACTTTCATCGCCTATTGGTTTCGCTCCTGCAGGTCTGCAAGAATTTGCGGATATTTTTCATCGAGCTTATACATCCACATTAAAATGGTCTGCACGATTGCCAGGAACAGCGGAATATGAATATTAAGAGCGAGGATAACAGTCATCGCTGAATCGGCTTGGGTTTCGAGACCACCTGCGTAGCCGCCGAATGCCAGCGACCAGCCAATCAAAGCTCCACCGAGCCCCGCCCCCATTTTCATGCCGAAACTCGCTGCACTGTTAACGAGGCCAGCAGTTCGAATCCCGTGTTTCCACTCTCCGTATTCAACTGTATCGTTGATCATCGCATAAAGGAACATTATGATCGGCAGTAATCCGAATCCTTGAATCACCGTTCCGGCAGAAAATACAACAAGGCTGTAAGGGTCGATCATTTTGACAAGCGGCCCGAAAATCCCAAGGATCGATACGAATAAAGCGATATTGCGCTTGCCAAATCTTTTCACCAGTTTTGCCATGAAAAAGAACCCGATGATGGTCGGCAGAAATAACAGGAATCCGATCAGCGAGAAGATTGTCGCGTTGCCGAAGACATACGTTGTATAGTACAAACCTGCTCCAGCCAGAAGTGCGTTAAGTGTATAAGCGGTTACACAATAGCCCGTGATGATCAGCCAATATTTATTCGTGAATAATGCTTTCAACGTTATTTTCAAAGGGATATCTGTTTTGGGATTATCCAAAGACACAACTTCAGCGCGCTCTGTCGTTGCACGAAAAGCAAAAAAGCTTGTCAGGATGATGACCAGGCCACAGAAACCGGCCACCATCGTCCACCCTTGCGTTCCGCCAATGGCACTGGCCACGGGTTCTGCTAAAATGGTAATCAGCAATGTGCTGAGCATCGTGAAAATTCCTGTGTAAATATTCAGCATAGAGCGCTTATTCGGTTCCTGGGACATCAAGCCCAGCAGTGTCTTATAAGGAATGGATACAGAGGTATAAAGCAAAATGAGCAATATGTAAGTGATGGATGCGTAAATGATTTTCCCGGTGGATCCGATATCCGGCACGGCAAACAAAAATACCACCGATATTCCGAACGGTATGCCCATCCAAAGAATCCATGGCCGGGCTTTGCCATGCTTCGACTTCGTGCGATCCACCAAAGTTCCCATTCCCAAATCCGTTACTCCGTCAAGAAGACGCGCAACCAGCATCAATGTCCCGACGACACCTGCTGAAATGCCGGCAACGTCCGTGTAATAGAATGTGAGAAAGGTCCCCACCAATGTCCAGACCAGAATGACTCCGAAAAATCCCATGCCGTAACTCAGCATTTCCTTGTGGCCAGGCACTTCGCCCTCCACACTTTCAGCGATAATTTTCTGCCTCTCTTCTACTATCAAGTAGTTTCCCCCTCAAAGAAAATCTAGTGGCTATACAACATACCAACCAGTTGGTATCAGGAATATTGTACCCATTAATTTCAGACAATTCAATCTATTTTTAATTGCACACTTCCTCTTATTGCAAATTTTCTTGGCACCTGATTTACTGTTGCTTTTGGTATACTACCTATATGCAACTTGGACAACACAAGAACTAAAGGACGGGATGAATTGAAACGATTAAAGCCGACAGGTGAATATATATATACATTCGCATATACAGAAGATGAAAAAGAATTATGCCAAATGGAAATGCGTGCTTTCTTCAGTAAAGATACGAACGACAAAATCATCAGGAGCGATGTCGGCTTTGAGCCGAGCAGAAGCCCTTTCGTCAAGGAACGGATTGAAGTGTTATTTGAAGCCGCGGAACTTGCCGGTATTTTGGAACAGTCGGCTGATGTGAACATGGAAACGGACACATTCAAAGTGATTTTCCTGAAAATCAACGGATTGGCTTTGGCCGATAAAGTGGATTTTGATGAGAAGCGCGAAATTGAACGGCAAATCGGCGCGGCCATCACAGGAGAAGCCGATGTCCATAATCCGGATGTCACTTTCGGGTTGATCCCATTCGGCGACCGCTGGTATTTCGGCAAATACCGGCAAAGTGAATCTGTCTGGTTCCGGCATCAGCAAAAACCCCGGGAGTATTCCACAGCACTCAGTACGAAAGTCGCCCGCGCCATCGCCAATATCGCAGTTCCGGATCCTGTCGGTATAAAGGCAATTGATCCATGTTGTGGCATTGGAACGGTTCTGGTCGAGGCCTTATCGATGGGAATCGACATTGTCGGGCGTGACATCAACCCCTTGGTCGTTGACGGTTCGCGGGAAAACATCGCCCATTTCGGATTGACTGGAAAGGTTGATTTGGGACCGATTGCCGATATCGAACAGCAATACGACGTCGCCATTATCGACATGCCCTATAACCTTTATACGCACGCAACGCCTGCAGAACAACTCGAAATCCTGAAACACGCACAGCCTTTCACCGAGAAGCTGCTCGTTGTAACAATCGAATCCATCGACCATATGATAGAAGAAGCCGGATTCACCATCATCGACCGCTGCATCGCGAAAAAGGCTTTATTCCTGCGGGAGATTCTGGTTTGTGAACGTACTGATAATCCGTCCAACTCTGTGAAACAATTACAACAAGCGTAAACATAACGCCTTCACACCGGGGGACGCTGCAAATTCACACATAATTTTTGACGTATTCATCCATCAAGGCGCAGAGTGGAATCAATGATGCGAAGGAGGAAATTCAAATGAATGAGATTCCATTAATCGTTACAACCGACTGGCTCGCTGAACGCCTTGACGATCCAAAACTGCGGCTTATAGATGCCACAGTATTCATGAAATTTCCGGAAGGCGGCGGACCGCCGAATGTCGAATCCGGCAGAACTTCCTATGAACAGGGGCATATCCCCGGTGCGGTCTATGCTGATCTTCTTGGCGATTTATCAGACACCGACTCCAATTTGCCATTCATGGTCCCTTCACGCGAAGCATTCGTGAAAAAAATGACCGAACTTGGAATCGGCGATGACACCTACACCGTCATTTACGATCAAAACGCATTGGTCGGCGAAACGGTCGCCGCTTCTTACTGGGCTTCCCGCCTTGCGTGGCAACTGCGCTATGAAGGATTTGATCGTGTTTCGATCCTCGAAGGCGGCTTGCAAAAATGGCAGGCGGAAGGGCGCGAATTGACAACCGGGTCAAGCTCTTATCCTACGGCAAGCTTTAGCGGTCAGCGCCGGACGGAGATGCTTGCGACAAAAGAAGATGTCAGAAAAGCGATGGATGACGAGCAGACGGTTATTATCGACAGTCTGTCACCTGAAGAATACGCTGTCGGCCATATTCCGGGCAGTACCAACGTCTTTTTCGGTGCACATGCGGATGAGAAGTCAAAAGCGCTTTTTGCTGCCGATAAATTGCGGGCTTCTTTTGAAAGCACCGGCGCACTCGATCCCGACAAAAAAGTCATCACTTATTGTGGCGGGGGAATCGCCGCAACATGGAACGCATTGCTGTTGAATACTCTCGGCCAATCCAACGTCACCGTCTATGACGGTTCAATGAATGAATGGACAAGCGATCCCAGCTGTCCCATTGTAAAAAGTGAAACTTGAAGCAGATTACAAAATCTCCCGGACAAAAGCGTCCGGGAGATTTTTTATATAAAAACCCCATGAATCCAATGCTGCAAGCGATTTTCTTATTTTGAGCTGCCCGTTTAATACTTGGGTCAAGGGGAAAAGAAACAAGAAGCCTAATATTAGGAGGAATTTTTTTGCAGAAACATCAATTGTATGTGAACGGCAATTATATAGATTCCACTGGAGATGAATGGATCGACATCATCAATCCTGCCACTGAAGAAGTTATTTCTCAAATACCAAAAGGGAATAAGGAGGACGTTGATAAAGCGGTAGAATCAGCTTTTCAGGCGCAACAGGCATGGGAGCTGACCCCCAATATCGAACGCGGAAAAATCGTTCGGAAGCTGGGCGATGAAATTTCCAAAAAACGGGACACGTTCATCGATTTATTGCAGGAAGAACAAGGGAAAGATTATGAACTTGCAAGCGGCGAAGTTGATCTTGCCATCGATTATTTCCATTATATGTCCGAATGGGCACGAAGAATCGAAGGCGAAATCCTGCCAAGCGACCGTCCAAATGAAAATATCTTCATTTATAAAAAACCGATCGGCGTTGTCGCTGGTATTATTCCATGGAATTTCCCCGTTTTCATTTTAGCCCGAAAAGTCGCTACAGCTTTAGTGACCGGCTGCACTATTGTTATTAAGCCCAGCCAGCAGACCCCGAATACAGCCATGGAATTCACGAAAATCATAGATGCCATGGACGAAATTCCTGGCGGTGTTTATAACGTCGTAACTGGAACCGGTTCTGAAATCGGCAATGCACTGGCGTCTCACAAAAAAGTCCAATTGATCACGATGACCGGGAGCGTGCCGGCTGGAACGAAAGTGATGGAAGCTGCAGCGCAAAATATCACCAAAGTCAATCTGGAGTTAGGCGGCAAAGCACCTGCAATCGTGACCCAAAATGCCGACCTTGATCTTGCAGCTGAAGCCATCACGACTTCCCGGCTCGCGAATGGCGGACAGGCATGCACAAACGCCGAGCGTCTCTATGTACATGAGAGTGTAGCGGAAGCATTGACCGAAAAGCTGATTCAGGCTTTTGAATCAAAAAAATTGGGCAATCCGCGTAAAGACAAAAACGTGGAAATGGGTCCGTTGATCAGCCAGGACCGGCTTGAAACGGTCGAGAATATGGTCAAACAAGCAGTTGAAGAAGGTGCCTCAGTCGCTACAGGCGGCGAGCGACCAGATATCGAATCCGGATTTTTCTACAAACCGACGATTCTGACCAATGTGTCACACGACTCAGAAATTATTCGCGAAGAAATTTTCGGCCCTGTCCTGCCTATCACCACATTTAAAACATTGGATGAAGCGATCGAAAAAGCAAATGATACCATATTCGGATTATCATCTTCCGTATATACCGATGACCTGAACGAAGCGATGCGGGCCGTAAACGAAATGAAATTCGGAGAAACTTACGTCAACCGTGAAAATTTCGAAGCTGTTCAAGGCTACCATGCAGGCATGCGCCAATCCGGACTCGGCGGAGCCGATGGCAAGCATGGCATGGAAGACTTCCTGGCTACACAAGTGGTTTACATGCAGTATAAAAATGATAAACAGTAATTACTATCAGAAAAAGGTGTGGAAACGGCAAACGTTTCCACACCCTTTTTCATTTAAATTCCGCTTGTCCGGAATACCGGCAGAGCATTATAAAATTAGACCTTTTCGGCAGCTTCAACTTCCGCTTCCATAGCTTCCCGCCAGTCCACAAGTTCACGCTCTTCAATTTGCTTCTCCAGCGTTTCATCCCATTCCCGTGTTCCAGTATTCCAGACGCGGGCATAGAAAATATCCTGCTTCCGGTCGAAAAGCTGGAATTCGATGCAAGCCACATAATCGGTATCCAGTTCTTCAAAGTCGGCAATGCCAGAGATAAGAATTTGGAAACCCTCTTCTGTCGAGTTCATTTCTTTAGCCAGCAGTTCAAGCATCCGCTCTCTTTCCCCGCTCTTTTCCACCGCATAGCGATAAACCGTTAGCCGTTCATCAGCAGGTGGATGTTCGTTCTCCGCCAACCGATAATCGCCATGAGCCGGGCTATAGAAAATCTGCGTCTGTCCACCGTCCAGCGCTTCTTCGAAAATGCCTTTCTCAAGGTAGTCAAAACCTTTCGGTGTCAGCACATACCCCTTCTTACCGAGCAGAGTTAAGCCCGTCCGTTGCATCTTATCGATCAAATCGCTGACAAACAGCTCTTCCACCGACAGCATATCGGCCAAGGTGGCGGCGCGGCGTATTTCCGATTGCTGAAACGCGAACAGCAGCATCTTCATCAGAATATCCATCTTCAACCGCTTGACCCGGTCATAAGTCACGTCCAGGCGAATGATCGGCAAGCGCCAAACCCGGCTCTTTCGAATCATCACATCCGGATTCTGCGCAATACTCGCTGCAAGTTCTTTTGTCAGACCTTCCATCCGCTCACCCCTTCTGCAAGACTTTCAAGCCGTTTTTCTTCTTCACTGTCTCCAGCACGTGACGGTACATCCGTTTGGTTTCCTCTTTTTTCGCCCTTTTCGTAAACATGTCCGAACTGCCGATCATCACGAGCATTTGCTTCGCGCGCGACAAGGCAACGTTCAGCCGACGGTAATCTTTGGCAAAGCCGATATCACCGTGATTGTTTTGATTATTGCGCACCATACTGAGCAGGATGATTTCCATCTCACTGCCCTGGAAGCGGTCAACGGTGCCCGTGCGAATCGTCAAATGCGGCAATCGCAGTTCCTGGTCGATCATGCGCTGCAGGCGCTTCACTTGTTCACCATAAAACGAGATGACGCCGACCGTTTTCAGTTCATTGGCATCGATTCTTCCAGCGTCTTTCGCTTCCGAAACCGCGCCGTTCAGTTCTGTCAGCAAACGGCTGATTTCCTGCAGTTCTGCGGAATTGTACAAACTCTTTCCGCCGCTCATCCGTTCCTCGAAATACGCCGGTTCATTCGGCAGATCAAGCCACATCAAGTGGTTGCTGCGTTTTATGCCAGGTGATTCCAGGAAGTGGTCACGATCACGGTCCGAATCTTCCAGCCCGCACTGCAATTGGTCGTTGTCGAATTTATAGAACGGCGAAATCGTCTCCATGATGTCTTCATGCATCCGGTATTGAATCGCCAGCATCGTCTTGTTCGACTCCGGCAAATTTTTATATAACCGCTCAAACAGCGACTCTTCCAGCAGCTTCTCGAGTTCCCTCTTTTCCTCAAAACCGCTGTTTTCCCTGATCATTTCCTCAAGCGTTTCTTCCAAAGTATCGTTGCCAAGCAGCGGCGGCAATTGGTGATGATCCCCGACAAGAATGATTTTTTTGCCCTTCAGCATCGGCAGCAGGAGTTCCGGCGGTGTCGCTTTCGAAACTTCATCGATGATCACCACATCAAATTCCGGGTAATTATCAATAAAATCCTTGCGTGCCGAAGCGACGCATGTCGTGCCGATCACATTGGCGTGCTTGATATACAATTTACGGATCTCGTCCAAGTCATGGTCATTGGCATCTGCCAATAACTCCAGCCATTTCTTCTGAATGGTTTGCATCAGCGGCAAGTTTTTCTGTTCCTGCTTCAGCGATTCCATATCGAATGAAAGACTGGCAATCCTTTTCGCAGTTCTTTCGTATTCGGCTTCCGGATCGGAAGACAGGATCAGTTGGAGCGCTTCCTGCTCTCTTTCATTGATTGCAATGCGTTCCAGTGTCTGCTCGAGTACTGCATTGATTTCAGCGATTCTTTTCTGGACGTGACCGAGCGCAGCGCTTTCCTGCAGCTGTTCTCTTTGCAGCTTTTCCAAACGCTGGCCGAGCTGTTCAAAAGAAGCCTTGTCGCGATTAAGCGCCTGAAGTACAGTCTTTTGTTCACGAATCGCCGATTCAATATCAGCAGGAATATCAATTGTGACCGACAATTGTTCTGCACGCTGTGCAAGAGAATTGAGTTCCTGTTGTACGCCGTCCAGCTTTTCTGACCATTTCCTGTCCAAAGCAGTGGACTGCTGTTGCTGTTTCAGCAGTTCCCCGCCGATCGCTCTTTTCAATTCCTGAAACGACCGCTTGGAATTATCGATGTAGACATCGGCCGGTTTCAGCTCCGCGCCTCTTCGCCACAGCTCGTTCTGCCGCTTATACAAACCGGTTAATACTTTTCCAAGGGCCGCAGAATCGATGCTCGGTGAACTCTTCAGGAATGCACGCAGCTTGTCCAAAAACTCTTCAATATCCGCCAGCGTGAATGCTTCCCCACTGGCCACAGCTTTGTCGCGCACCTTATCGAGGGCAATTCCTGCAGGCGCCAGCAATTTCTCCACGTAGCCGATTGCCGCTGTTAAGCTGTCGTTCAACTTTTCCAGCTGTTTCCGCTCCTTCATCTTGTCACGGATCAAATCCAATTTTCCCATGGAATAAGTGATGGCCGTTGTTTCCTCAATCTCCTGCTGCGCCATCAGTTCCAGCAGCCCATCCACTTTTTTGATGCTTTCAATCACTTCCAGGGCGCCAACTTTATCGCCAATCAAACCACGTACTTTTTCAAGCTCTTCCGTAATGACAGCCATTTTCCGTTTCTTGTCTGCCATTTCTGCTTCCAGCTGTTGATGATGGAGCGCTTGTCCCAGCTGCTCGATCACCGCTCCGACACGCTCCAGTTCCTGCTCATACCAGTCCAGATTTTTTTCGCTTTCAACGAGCTCCTGATCTTCGGCAATTGATGTTGCAAGCGCGACAAGTTTTTGTTCGCTTTCCGCCTTCTCCTGCAGAGACTGTTCCCTTTGCAGATCAAACGCTTCAAGCTTATGCCGTTCTTTATTCAACAGGTTCTCAATATCCTTTTGTTTCTCGGCCGCGTCTTTTTTATCCGCTACCGCTTGCTTCAGGCTCTCAACAACCGGCTGCAATTCCGCATAAGCCCGTTCGGTCGCTTCAAGATTTTCTGCCAGTTCCACTTCGCGCTTTTTGCGCATTTCGTATTGTTCCGTTATTTCATTTAACGTACTGTCTTTCCAATATTGCCCTACATTTTCTTCGATGAATTTCTTGCCTTCTTCTTCAATGCTTTCGGTGCGTCCAACACGCAGAATGCGAATATCTTTGTTGGTCAACAAACGACCAAGCGCATTGTCGACAGCGAGATTCGACTGGGAAGCGACCAGCGTCCGCAATCCTTTTTTCGCGTTCTGAAGACAAATTTCTGAAATGACGGTCGTCTTGCCAGTTCCCGGCGGCCCTTGGATCACATACAGATCTTCCGCTGCAATTGCACCCGACACAGCCTGTTGCTGAAACTCGTTCAGCCGGTTTTGATAAGTCAGCTTCTCCAGTGCTTTCAATGGTGCCACGGTCGGTTTCTCTTCGAATAAAAGACGGTCGAGCTGCGGATTCACCGCCAGCCCTTTCTCCAGATTCGTGAAGCCTTGTCGCAGTCTGCGAATCTGGCTTAACGCTGCGAAATTGCTGAAGACAACTTCTTTTTTGGCAAGGCTGTGCCCTTTTTCCCTCATCTGCTTAATGATGTAATTGTTCAATTCGATTTCGACGTTTCTTTTCGAAGCCTTCAGTACCGTGCCGACGTCTCCGTCAATTCCGGTAAGGCGCACACTTAAATTGCGCAACGACTTCCACTCCTTGTCGTTCATCTGGCATCCCGTCAATGTGATGCGGCTGAAGTCGTGGCTGAACGCAAGATTCGAATAGACCGATTTGATATCGGGAATATCCATGCCCTGCTCCTGAATCTTCAAATAGCCTTCCCAGCTGGAGATCCGTTTTTTCACATACTCCGAACGCTCTTTCGCAGGCGTCATCCGGTTGATCAAATTGATGAATGCAACCGGCACCGGATCGCGCGAATCCGTGAACACAACCGACTCTTCCCGCTGCCAATTCGTCCCGATCGACTGATACGCTTTTCGGAGTGTCACATTCGCCACCAGCAATTGATGGTTCCGGAACACGCAGTGCAGAACGATTATTCCATCCACATTGTCCGCCACCCGCTTCGCTTGCTCCGGTCCCAAAAACAGCGCCACCGAAAGAGAGCCATCCGTGCCGGACGGATAGCGCTCCATAAACAAGTTAAAAGGCTTGGCCCCATTAAAAAACGAGCGTTCGCTGATGCCGAACCCTCTCATTTTTTCTGAAGCGGTTTTGGTTATTCTGATTGATGTTTTATATGTATTTGTCTGTGCTTGAACCATTCCATCACCTGTTCTGAAATCTGGAAAATCATTTCTGTGACTCTTTAATAGTCATGTCCGATTTATCACCATATCTTTTAATTATAACATCTATTGAGGTATGCTATCACACGAAAATAAATAGCAGAAACAATAAATCCTAAAAATTCTCCGGCTTCATTTCTGCGAAAGATTTGGAAGAATCGACGATAAACTGGTTTCAGTCACAGAATAATCCACTTCCGGAAGCTTTATCCTCAGCTCTTTGGGGTATGGAAATACATTCGCAGTTTTTAAACGGAGACACCGATTTCCTGCCGCGAAGAACAATCAAATTTTTAAAAAACAGGAGGCTCTTCATTATATGGAAAAAAGTTTACAGGATGTAGTTAAATTGCAGAGCGGGGCAGAAATGCCCTGGTTCGGACTGGGCGTTTTCAGAGTCAAAGAAGGACCTGAACTGGTCAATGCAGTAAAAACCGCTATTAAAAATGGCTACCGCAGTATCGATACTGCAGCTATCTATCAAAATGAAAAAGCCACCGGCCAGGGCATCCGCGAAGGAATCGAGGCAGCCGGCATTTCAAGAAAAGATTTATTCATCACATCAAAAGTCTGGAATGCCGATCAGGGATATGACTCCACCATTGAGGCTTATGAAGCGAGCCTTGAACGCCTGGGGTTGGATTATTTGGATTTGTATTTAATCCACTGGCCGGTGGCAGACAAATATAAAGACACATGGAAAGCCATGGAAAAGCTCTACAACGATGGCCGGGTCAAATCAATCGGAATCAGCAATTTTCATGTTCACCACATGAAAGATTTACTGTCGGAGGCAACAGTGAAACCGATGGTCAATCAAATTGAATACCATCCATATCTCACCCAACAAGAAGTTCAAGCGTTCTGTGTGGAACAAGGCATCCAAATGGAAGCCTGGTCTCCTTTAATGGCCGGTGAATTATTGGACCAGCCTTTATTGAAGGAAATCGGAGAGAAATACGGCAAATCGGTTGCACAGATCATTCTTCGTTGGGATTTGCAAAACGGAGTTGTGACGATTCCGAAATCGACGAACGAACAGCGCATCGTTGAGAACGCTTCGATTTTTGATTTCGAGTTATCGATTGAAGATATGGACCGGATTTCCGCATTGAACCAGAACAAACGAGTCGGTTCAGACCCGGATAATTTTGATTTTTAAACAAACAGGCGCTTTCCTTGTGTAAAGGAAGCGCCTGTTTCTTTTCTAATTTTCCTCAAGCTTTTGCCCGAGTTCCTCTTCTGACACCCGTTCAATCGGGTAATAGGTTTCCAGCCGTTCCAACTGGACCAGTGCATCTTTATAAAAATCCATATCTGTAAATTCATCTTCATAGTAAATGGAATTGTCCGAGGTTTCCAGTAAAAGCCGGATTTTCTCTATGGCTTTACCGCCACTGGCATCTTCATCCCCAAATACCGTACCGCCTTCAGTTGTTTCTTGCTGCTGAAGATATACGGTTCCATCCAACCCTTTTCTTTTCCCTTCGTCTGCATGCTCTACCACTTCCGACAAGGCGACAGCTGTAAGCCTCATTGTACTCACTCCTTCCACGAGTATAATTATCTTATGTATAGATGTTATTTACTCCATGGAGCAGAGCTAAACATCTTCAGGCGTTTGCTCAGTAAGCCATTTCAAAATTGAATCGGCTTATTTTTACGAAAACAAAAAGCACTGCAATGTGCAGCGCCCTTTACTTCTTCGTTTTCTCTTTTATCTTATTCGCAACGTCATCTTTCATGACTATCGCTTTTTCTTTATATGTCGTCGCTTTTTCTTTATAATCATCTTTATTTTCTTCCCAGTGCGTTTTGCCTTTTTCAATAGACTTGTCTTTCAAGGCGTTCAGTTTGTCCATAAATGCCATTTCAATCATCCTTCCGTTCTCATCACCACAAACATGGTCTGCGAACTGCGTTAAGCATAACCTTTTTTTAACTGAATGTCTAAAAAATGAGTCAAGCAACTTTCGTAAAACTTCATCCTATTATTGAAGCTTTTAATTTCTTGTGTTCGGGGGGCTGGTCCGATATAGTTATTCTCTGAAGAAAAATAGCGGGCCACCCGCGCCTTAATCTATTGGACAAGGAGACACCAAGTGAATTTAAATAAACCAAAACTCTGGACGAAGGAATTTATCCTCATTTCCACCGTCAATTTTTTCTTAACTTTAGTCTTTTTCCTATTAATCGTCACCATCGCCGTTTATGCAGTGGCGGAATTCGGTGCCTCCACAAGCGAAGCCGGTCTGGCGACGGGCATAGCCATTATCGGGACAATGACCGGTCGGATAATCATCGGACGGCTGATCGAAAAGATCGGGCGCAGAAGAACATTGATCATCGGCCTGATTTTATTTGTATTAACAACGCTGTTGTATTTTGTGAACCTTAATCTGACGTTTCTGATGATCAACCGTTTTCTTCACGGCATGACGCTCGGGATGGCAAGCACTGCGGCGGGAACTATTGTGGCGCAAATTATTCCCATGACCCGAAAAGGTGAAGGGATCGGCTATTTCAGTATGAGCTCCACGTTAGCAACGGCAATCGGACCGTTTATCGGCCTGTATATGAGCCAGCGCACCAGCTTTGAAATGATTTTTGCGCTTTGTGTCTTTTTCGGATTGATCAGTCTGGCGTTTGCGCTTTTCGTAAAAGTGCCGCCTGTGGATTATTTCGTTAAAAGCGACAAAGCAGGAGGATTCAAAATATCCGATTTCCTGGAACCAAGAGCTCTGCCCATTGCGGTTATCACTTTTACTGCAGCTCTATGCTTTTCCAGCATTCTTTCTTTCATTAATTTTTATGCCATAGAAATCGATCTGGTTGAGACCGCCAGTTTCTTTTTTGTTGTATATGCTATAGCCGTCCTGCTTTCGCGTCCATTTACCGGCCGCTTAATGGATAGTAAGGGAGCGAATTTTGTCATGTACCCTGCATTTGTGCTGCTGGCCGCAGGGCTTTTGCTTCTGAGTACGGCAACCAGCAGCTTCGCATTTTTAACTGCAGCCGTCCTGATCGGTTTCGGTTTTGGCAACCTGCAGTCGACCACGCAGGCCATCGCCGTCAAGCTGACGCCACCCCACCGGATGGGGCTCGCGACTTCGACGTTCTTTATCTTTCTGGATGCCGGACTCGGTTTCGGACCTTATATTCTTGGTTTCATCATTCCGTTGACCGGCTTTAGCACGCTGTATGTCATACTCGGATTTACGGCACTTGCCGCATCCATTCTGTACTATGTGCTGCACGGTAAAAAAGAGCGCGCAGAAAGTACGGCCGCTTCGATTTCATAACATGAAAAAAGGCATCCTTTTAACGAAGGATGCCTCTTTTTAGCTTGTTGAGAAAGAGAAAATGTAAATCGATATTACGCAAAATAGCTTGCTTGCCTGGGGGCTCGCGCTGAGCTAACTCGGTCTCGTTCCACTTCGCCCGAGTGGATCTCAGCACTTCGCTTGGTCCCCTGGGCGTCTGCGCTGTTTTGCTTCATATCTCAGATCACTTTCTACCAAGGAATACACGTTTATGTCTATTTTATGTGGGAAAGTGGACACTTCCGTTCTGCCTAGAGGGCAATGATTGGAGAAGTTGTCTGTTTCTCGACAGCCTGAAAAATGCATCCTTTTAACGAAGGGTGCCTTTTTTCATGCTTTAAAATTCTGCATTTCAAATGGTATTAAACCGGATATCGCTTGCTCTGAAACGGTACCACGTAAACGGCCCATGTTCGAGCAGCCAGCTGATTTCGAGCTCCACAGGGATTTTCAATCCGTCCAAGCGCTGATGTTCTTTGATGGTGCCTGTGCATAACACGAGACGCGAATCCTCATCGCTTTCTTTGTAGCGCCAGGCCTCCACTTTCAGCAATTCGTATTGCTCATCAAAATAGAAAGTAGCGGAGCCTTGCAATCCTGCATACTTCAACGTAGCGATTGCCGTATAGGCATCTTCTTCCTCCCAGGAAATATACGGACCTACTGCCGCCGTTGGATACCACGCCAGCTCCATAAGGTAGCGCTGCAGTGATGACTGATTGGTCTTTTCATTTTCCATCGTTTTCGAAATCGGCATGATGCCGCCGAGCTTGATGCGCATGCTGCCCAAGCCGCGCTCGAAACTGTCTTTACCGGTTACATAGATGCCAGGGGCAAGTTTCATCTTCACATCCCAACGGAACGCGGGCGGATCGGTGTGGCTGATTTGTTCCGATTCGGATGCGGTCCACTCTTTCTGCTCCGGTTTCAATTTAATCGTTCCTGTTTGATTCAGACGGATGTTGCGGATAGGTGCATGACCGACAGCCCCAATCGCATGGAGCCAATTTTTTATCACTGGCGGCAGTGACTCCATCATCTCTGGGGTGATTCCATTTTGTACATTGTGGCTGAACTGTGCTCCAAAATCCGTATTTTTCTCCATCATTGACCCACCTTTCAGATGTAATAGCTGTTTCCAAAATTTACATTGACATGAATAAAGGATATTAGGGTTGCGCATGGAAGTAATTAAGTAAATGAAAGACAGCCGTCAGACTCTCACTTTCACCCGTCACGGGCGCTCGCCGGAATACCAGCGTGAAATGGAGGTAAAAGTCATGAATATTGGAATTATCGTTCATTCTCAGACCGGCCACACTATGCTTGTCGGTGAAAGAATCCGCGAAAAATTGGAAAGCATCGGCCACGAGGTTTCGTTGATTAGAATGAAAAATCTTGATAACACGGACCCTGAGCACCATCCCAAAAACATTAAGTTGGATCACATTCCCGAAGCGAGCGGTTATGATGCACTGATTTTTGGCGCATGGGTTCAGGCATTTAACCTCTGCTCCGGATTTCATCTCTATCTTAAACAAATACCCGTTTTCGATACAAAAAATGTCTCTTGCTTTTTGACAGAGCATTTTCCGTACAGATGGATGGGGGGGCACTTTTGCTTTGTCCCAAATGATTAAAATGCTCAAAGCCAAAGGAGCCGAAGTGAAAACATCCGGCGTTATCAACTGGTCAAGCAAAAAAAGAGAACAGCAGATCGATGACCTGGTTGATCGGTTCAGCAGCCAATACGATTTCTGAACTCTGCTGTAGGAGGTTAACTGGATGAAAGTAATGGATATCTTGCTGGGCAGCGATCCCGCTGTCAGACGGCAAACCCAACTTTATCTTTTGGGCGAGGAAAATCCCTACTCAGATGACGGCTGGGTAGGGGAATTTCTTTCCTGTTACAATACAGAAACGCATACTTGGGGAAATGGAATATACGGACCCAAATGGATTTCAACATTTTACACGATGCGCGATTTGCAATCACTCGAAATCATGTGGAATCCCGAAGAATTTGTGGAAGATGATGTTTGTGTCGTGGCAATGTTTGTGAGTTTATTGACATATGGCCAACATCCTTCCCAAGTAATTGACGAAATGATTCAGTATTTACTCAAATGGCAGATGCCGGATGGCGGATGGAATTGCTCAGCCGTTTATGGGACCAGCAGAAAAAGTTCCATTCACACCACGCTGTCCGTCCTGGAAGCCTATGCAGATTACGAAAAGCACGGCTATCGCAACCTGCTCCCGGCGATCAAAGAACAGATCCCTGCAGGTCAGGCTTATTTATTGCGCCGCAACCTCATGCACCGGGAATCGACAAACGAAATCATCCTGCCCTATATCGTCCAGTTCCACTTCCCGACAAGATGGAAATACGATGTCCTGCGCGCACTGGTTTATTTTGCTTCCATCAAACATCCATATGAACCTGCATTGGAGGAAGGTTTGGAATTACTCAAGAAAAAATTTGAAAAAGGCTATTTGACAAAGGGTCCGACCCACTCGGGACGCCTTCATTTCAAAATGGAAAAAAATAGGTTCGGTGCAATGAATACGTTGCGAGGGCTGATGGTGTTGAAGGAATATGATCAGGGTTTTTACGAAGACTTATTGCATAGGGAAATCCAAGTTCCCCACGCATAGCTTTAGAATTATTCTTTATTGACTTAAAAAAGACACTCAGATACGCGTTAAAATTTTATGTCTTTCTAAGTTCGTTAGATAGAACCGAAAAAAAGCCTTATCCATAATCTCTCGCGAGAAAAGGACAAGGCTCTTCAAATTGTAAACATGGTCAAGAATTTATTGAACCGAGTATGCACCATCAACAGGCAGTATTGCCCCCGTTATAAACGATGCGGCTGGAGAAGCCAGGAATGCAACAGTTTGTGCAACTTCAACAGGTTCCCCGAGACGTTTGAATGGTGTGCGGTCAACGATTGGCTGGATGAAGTCATCTTCCAAACCTGACACCAGTGGTGTATTGATCCAGCCTGGGGCTACAGCATTCACACGGATGCCGTCTTTGGCATAAGCAATCGCCAGTGATTTTGTAATCTGATCAACTCCCCCTTTGGAAGCGCTGTAAGCTGGAGCAAAGTCAGACCCGAAAATTGCCAGCATCGAGGAAACGTTAACGATAGTTCCGATCTCAGACTTCGCCAGCAACGGTTGAGCGAGCGTGCTGAAATGGAATACCGCGTTCATATTAATATCAATCACTTTTTTAAAAGTATTTTGTGCAAATTGTTCTGGCAAGTTAACTCCCGCGCCATTGAATAAGATATCCAGTGATTCAAGGGATTTCATGAATTTTTCGACAGCCGGTTCGTCAGTGACGTCAATTTCAACGGGCACAATGTCCAGGCCATCGGGAATATTTAATGCTTCTGAATTCAACCCTGCTGCATATACCTTCGCTCCAAGTTTCGCTAAATAAACAGCTGTTGCTTCTCCAATACCTGAGGTTCCACCTGTTACCACAGCTGTACGTCCTTCAAATAAGTTTTCTGCAAATGTTTGAGTAGTCATTTTATTCCTCCATGTCTAATATTGTTTGAAGAAGTTAATTGCTTCCTCGATACCCACTGTACGGGATTTGACTGAATAAACCTTGTAAACTGCTCAGCGAAGTTTGAATTAACAGCAATGCGGGCTGCATATACACAAGAAGTTCAGTTGTTCCTTTTTTGTTTAATGACACCTTTCATAGGCTATAAGGGTATAAAGGATTATTCTGTAAAACACCCCTGAAAGCAAGGAGGTCTGAGCATGCCCAAAACTCGATGGTTTCTATTTTTATACAGCGTCGTCCTCTTGCTGATCATTATATATCTCGCGGCACGGATGCCGTTTCTGCTTTACCCGTTCCGTGTCATCTTCTCGACTATCGCTCCCACGATTATTGTGGGCGGGATCCTGTATTACATATTCCGCCCGCTAGTGCGCTTGCTGGAAAAACGAATGGGGCGTGTGTCGGCTATTCTCTCCATATTCTTTATATTCACAGTCGTTATTTTCCTTCTTGGCAGTTGGCTGGGCCCGATATTGGTGAATCAGATAATGGCGCTCATCAATAATTTCCCGACCATTGTCAACCGGGTTCAGAACTGGATCAATATGACGCTGGAAAGCGACTGGTGGTTTTATATTGAAGAGCAGGACATTATGCCCGGACTTCAGCCCTCAACATTCATGGACAGTTTTTCAACAAGATTTGAAGGGTTTGGCTCAACTATTCTTAGCTTTCTTGCCAGCTTCTTTGGCATAGTGACCAAACTGGTCATTGTCCCGTTCGTCCTGTTTTTCCTTTTAAAAGATGGAGAGCGGCTCCCTGATCGTTTAGTAAAGTTCCTTCCGAAGGATTCGCGTGATGAAGGTCGCAGAATTCTGCAGGACATGGATGAAAACCTGAGTGCCTATATTCAGGGGCAGGCAATTGTCAGCCTGTTCGTGGGTGCTCTCAGTCTGGTCGCTTATATGCTGCTGGGCTTGGAATACGCGGTTATCCTGGCGCTTGTGTCGATGTTCACCAACCTGATTCCGTTTCTCGGGCCTTTCATCGGAGCCATTCCTGTATTGATTGTGGCATTTTTCCAGGATCCGCTTCTGGCGCTGTGGACTGCAATCGCCATCATCATTATCCAGCAAATCGAGAGCAACCTCATCTCGCCTAACGTTATGGGCCATAAACTTGAAGTGCATCCAGTCACGATTATTTTCCTTCTATATATTGGCGGCAGTTTTGCCGGCATTATCGGCATGATTCTTGTTATTCCTGTCTATGCTGTCGGAAAGGCAATCGTACAGAATTTATACCGGTTGATCCGACTGAAGTATCCGGCACTGCGCTAATACTTGGCGGTCTAATAGAAAAACATGGGAAAACCGCGATTTGGACCTAGATCCGAATCGCGGTTTTTGTTTATCTTATATCTTCTTCAATACGAACCATTTGCCCGGACATCTTTTTATCCCTGGCCAAACTGTGGCTTCAACCTCAGCTTGCGTTTAATTTATTTTCGACAGTGTACGAAGCTTGTTTTTCAGCAATCCATGTTGCATATTGCGCATTTAAGGCTTCTTCGAATAAAGTCTCTTTGATTTGTTCTTTGCTGTCTTCAAGTGTTGCTTCAGAAGCTTCGGTTTTGTCAGTTACTTTAATGATGTGGAAACCGAATTCCGTTTCGACCGGATCACTGATATCGTCCGGGTTCATTGCAAAGGCGGCTTCTTCAAACTCTGCGGCCATTTCACCTGTTCCGAAGCTGCCAAGTTCTCCGCCATTTTCGGCAGATGCCGTATCAAGCGAATATTCTGCGGCAAGTTCCGCAAAGTCACTCCCGTCGGCTAATTTCTTCGCGACTTCATCCGCCTTCTCTTTTGTTTCAGTTAAAATGTGGCTGGCTTCCACTGTGGCACTTTGGCCGAGCGATTCCTTATTTTCCGTGAAATACGTTTCAATGGCTTCTTCAGTTATTTCGACATCCGGACCGATCAACTTTTCGATTCTCAGGAAAGTCTCCATCTCGGTTTCCAGATCCTCCATTGTCAAAGCGCTGCCTTCGATTGCCGCCGCCAGTCCTTCAGCACCACCGTAAGCCTCTTCGTATTCAGCCAGTTCCGCGTCCAGTTCCTCTTGTGTTATCTCAATATCCGCTTTATCAGCTTCCTGGCGGATGATTTCATTGGAAATCATGATATCCAAAGCTTCTGGTCCGCTTGTCTTCACCATCTGTTCATAAAGTGCATCCTTTTCGATTGCCTTGCCGTCGACTGTCGCAACGACTTCCCCTTTGTTGAATCCTACTAACAGAAAAATTGCCGATGCGGCGATAACTCCAATTGCAATATACATGGCCTGTTTCACATTCATCCCTCTTTCTTTTTATCGATAGCACCACTTTATCAGGCAGTTATGAACAAACTATGACCGATACATTAATAAAAATATTTCTTTTCTAACGTAGACAAAAAAAAGAGGAGAAGCGCTGTAAATGCTTCTCCTCTTTTGCAGTTTCCAGTGAAAGTCCTATTTTTTGCTCAGCGCTTTGTCACGCTTTACAATCTTGTCGCTCACCTGCTGGCCACTTAACGTCACCATCGGCATGCCGCCGCCCGGGTTGACGGTGCCGCCGACGAAGTACAGGTTATCGTAGAGTTCACTTTGTTTCTTATGCTTGAAGCCACCATTGCGCTTCTTATCGGAAACGGTGCCGTAGATGGCTCCACGGTCAGAGCCGTACGTGCGTTCAATATCGTGCGGCGTCCAGACATCTCTTGTCACGATATTTTCCCGCAATCCGTGCAAGCCCATGCGTTCAAGCTTATCAAGGACGCGTTCTTCAAACTGCCGATATTGTTCCGGGGTAAACGGCTCCTCCTGGATGTAAGGGATATGCGGCAGGATCTTGATATTTTCGTGTCCAGGAGGCGCCTGCGTTGGATCGGTTTTATTGACGTTCACCAGGTAAATTGTAGGATCGTCCGGCAGTTCATGTTTTTCAAATACTTTATCCATCTGTTCATGCAGATTTTCCGAGAAGAAGAAATTGTGGTGATTCAGGAACGGATACGTTTTCTTCACGCCGAGATGCAGTACGAGACCGGAACTCGATGGTTCGTATTTATTCACCAGCTTCGTGACAAATTTGTCGTCCGCATCCACCATTTTTTTATAGAACGGAATGACTTCCATATTCGAGACATAATAATCGGCAGTTCTGAGCGTTCCATCTTCGAGTTCAATCGCCGAAATTTTCTTGTCTTTATTCGTGTGCGCCCGAACAACACCAACACCCGTATGGATTTGTACGCCTTCTTCTCTGGCCAGTTTCGTGAGTCCTTCAGCCAGTTTATGGGTGCCGCCTACTACATACCAGCACCCTTGGGCATGCTGCATGTAAATCATCATATTGAGAACGGCCGGCGCGCTGTACGGTGAAGAACCGACGTATTTGACGTAATAGGACAGCATATCGCGAAGATGCGGATTGCTGATGCGTTTGGAAATGGCGCTGTACATCGTCGACGTCAAATCGAAGCCGATCAATGTGGCTAGAATACCGTTCTGGGCAACCGCCTCTTTCGGCGATTCAAAGCCTTCTTTCAAATAACTGTGCTCCGTCGTTTTATAAATCCGCTGGGCATATTTCAATAGAGTATAATACTCTTTCATGTCTTTCTTTGAAAGCGCTGGATTTGCGCGCTCCATCAAATGAAGGTCACGATACAAGTCCAGCACCGTGCCGTCAGGAAAGAACGATCGCCATTCCAATTCCAGCCGCTTGATCGGCACATAATCTTCCATCCGTTTGCCGCTTCCCTTGAATAATTTATCGAAAATATGCGGCATCGTTAAAATCGACGGACCCAGGTCGAAACCGAAACCGTCCTGCTCCAGCCGATTCACTTTTCCGCCGATATGGTCATTTTTTTCATACAAAGAAACCGCATAGCCTTTTTGCGCCAGAGATATGGCCGCCGACAAACCACCCAGGCCACCCCCGATTACGATTACCGATTTATTCAAATTCCCCATATATGGACCGCCTTTCATCCCATTATTAAAATCCCGATAGCTTTTGAAACATTCCTGCTGAGCATTCTTCAGCACATAACCGTACTTCTTCTTATTCCCTGCTGGGCATTTTTAAAAACTTTACATATAGTTTTTGTATAATAATTATAACCTTTTTTAATGAAAGACGTGAGCACTTTCCTTCCATAGAAAAAAGAAGAAACTTTTGAGTAAAGTTTCTTCCCTTAATTGTTATGCCTGTTTATTGTACGTCAACGTTTTGCCCGTCACGCCGAACAGGATCGTCAGGATTGGTGACAATAAGCAAAAGATGGCAAACGGCAAGTATTCCAATGTGGATACGCCCAAAACCGTCGTGATGAAAATTCCGCAAACGCTCCAGGGCACAAGCGGATTGACCACAGTTCCGGCATCTTCCATGACCCGGCTCAAGTTTTTGCCAGCCAGTCCGACTCTTTCATAAGGACCCTGAAAAGCCTGACCCGTCAACAGAATAGATAAATATTGTTCCCCGATCAGGATATTTATGCCAATGGCCGTCATCGCAGAAGCCGCGATCACAGAGGATACTTTTTTCAACAGGCTTTCAATCTTCTGGAGTAAACATTGTACGATCCCCAAAGTGAATAACAGCCCGCCCATGCTGAGGGCGAGCAGTACCAACGCAATCGTAAAGAACATACTTTCCATGCCGCCTCTTGAGAGGAGCACATCGATTTCTTCGACTCCGGTGGACGAAACGTAGCCGCCGAACAGGATTCCAAGCATTTGAGCAACTTCAAGGCTCTGATGGAACAATGAAATGATGATTGCCGCAATTGAACTCGCTGCCAATGTCAGCAAAGCAGGAATTTTCCCGATCGTCAAAATCACCAGAACGATTAATGGAATGATTGAATACCAGTGAATTAATCCCGACGCCAGCAACCCTTCTTTAAAAAGGGCGATATCCGCCGTGTTGTCCAGTGTAATCGTTGGGGACATAAATGCGAAAAAAATCAATGTCAAAACGAATGCCGGAATCGTCGTCCAGCCCATATTGCGGATGTGTTCGAACAAATCGACGCCAACGATTGTGGACGAAAGATTGGTCGTATCCGACAGCGGTGACATTTTATCTCCGAAAAATGCACCGGAAACAATGGCACCCGCCGTTACAGCCAGGGACAGATCAAGCGCGCCACCAATTCCGATGAAAGCAACACCGACTGTCGCCACTGTCGTCAAAGAACTGCCAATGGACAGGCCGATGATCGATGTGACGACAAAAACAATTGCAAAGAAAAAGAGCGGAGTTACCAGATTGAACCCTCCATAGATTAAAGTCGGAATGGTTCCGCTGATCATCCAGCTGCTGATCAGGATGCCAATGAAGAAAAACAGGAAAACCGCACTCATTCCCGCTCCCGCGCCTTTTACCAAGCCTTGTTCCAGCTCCTTATACGATATCTTTTTCGCCAAGCCATAACAGATCAGCAGCAAAATCGACAACAGGATTGGCACGTGCGGAGGGGCTTCGAACAGAATGATACTGGAACTGATGGTTGCGACCACAATGGTGACTAGGGCAACCGCTTCTGTAAAACTTGGTGATAATACTGCCTTGATATGAAACATTTCCAATTCCCCCTGCTTTTTCTATATATGATGAACTAACTTATTGTTGTCGATATTCCGCAAAACAGCTTGCTTTCCGGGGCCCCGCGTCGGGCTAACTCACCCCCCGTGCTCCTGTCTCTGTCCCTGCATCGCTGCGCTAGCTTCGAGACATAAAAGTGCGTTGCATCGCTTGGCTAACGCACGAGTGGATCTCGACACTTCGCTTGGTCCCCCAGGAAAGGTTTGGCCGAACATCATTCGGCCAAACCTTTGCGACGAAGCGCATTAGCGCTGCAGGAGCAGTACGGTTTTCTGCGTTGTTTTGCTCCATATCTCTAGAAAGTTCTCTCAGCGATGGCGCGTTCCAGGAGCAGGCGAATGCCGACGGAGCAAAAGACGAGTGCTCTTCTCGGCTTATTGCGTGAGCCAAGGTGTGCCATACGAAGATGGCACCTCCTTTGCGACGAGCTTGCGCAGGAGCATAATCTTTGCCCTTGTCCAGAGCGCCGAAGCGGCATATAAATACTAGATTTTTAATTCAAAATGGACAAATCGATAATAAAACGAAAAAAAGAAAGCCTGTCATCCCTGATTAAAGGGACGAAGACTTTCTCCGCGTTACCACCCAATTTGACATCCTGCAACGAGCAGGAACATCCACTTCATTCATCGCTGAAATTACAGATGGCGTAATTCACCTGAATTGCTGCCTGGATTTGCACTCCCCATCCAGTCTCTGTTTGCTGCCCGCAATTAGCCTACTCAATCATCTTTCAACGTTCGTATAGTTGCTTTCAATTTTCATAATCTTAGCACGTTCTCCATACAAGTCAAGAACCTTATTAAATTTTAGTCAGCTTCCTCTTAATGCTCGTTGACCTCCAGGAACTCCTTTACAGTCCCATAAGTCTGCATCTCGTTCATCTTTATTCCCAAGCTGACAGCGGTATGAGCAATCAAGGGCCGAATCCCCGTCAATACAGGCTTTATCCCAAGAAGCTGGAGAATATCCCGAATTTGAAAGATCTGCTGTGCGACGTTCGTATCGAAATTCTGGATGCCTGAAAAGTCGATTACAAGTTGTTCAATGTCCAGATCCACTACCTTGGGAATGACTTCCGTGGAAAGATATACTGCTCTCGAATCGGTAAATTCGCCAATGAGCGGCATGACGGCGATTCCACTTTTGATGGGCACTATCGGTGCAGCCAGCTCCATAATCTCCTGTTCATTCGCAGCCAGTATTTTTTGATTTTCCAGGTTGAAATTTGTAGTTGTTTTTCGGATAGCATCATCAAAAATGTAGATTATATGGTGATATAGCCAGGAGATTTGAGATGCGCTGCTGGTTTTCAACATTCCCCGTTCCAAAAGTTCACGATGAAGCGACAACCGAAAAGTACTGATAATTTCAACCGTATTTTTCAGCAGGGTTCCATCATTATAAAAAAATTGATCAACGTCGTAATCCAGTTCCAACTCCTGCGTTTCCTGCCGGGTAAGCAGCAAGCCCATAGAGACCTTTTCTAAAAGAAGCTCCAACAAATCGTAGTGGTGAGCCAATTGCTCTTCCGTCAATTCCAAATTTAATTGCTCAGTTGCCTGCCGCAACAGGTTTTCTGTCAGTGATTTATTTTCTTCCCTAATAAATGCAGCTATTTCATGTAAGATATTTTCCATCTCCCTCTCCTCGCAATCAGAATCATATTACATTGTACAAAAGTTATATAACCCATCTTTTTTTACTATTCCCCGAGATCACTTCTATAAAACCAGTCTAAAAAAACAGCACTTTCAGTTAAAAAGTAAGTAATATAAACACTTCTAAGCATACCAGCACAATAAAAAGAGCACTCCGCCAAGTGCAGCGAAGTGCCCTTTCAAAATCTATATCTTGCTGTCACCATGAAACCGGGATTACATTAATCCGGTCATCCTCCATTAAGTAATTATGCCTGGCGCGCAATTGGGTTTGCAGCTGCTCTGAAACCCGGGGGGAATCATAGGCACAAACAGCGATGAACTTATTTTCAGTTACGAATTTATTCGCATTGTTATCATAAGTGAGGATCTTTTCTTCAAAATCTCCCTGGTTTCCCCATTCAATATGGCCCCATGTCCGGAAAGAACGGCCTTCGAGTGAAGCAGCCTTCAGCGTATTTTTAAAATATTGAATAATCGATTCAGGCAGAAAATCTCCTTGTCTCCAATAGAATTCAAAATTATTGGCGAATCGGACCGTTTTCAGTTCCTCTTCTGTCACAAGCTGTTCCAATTGTTGACAGATAAGCGGTGTCAGTCGAGGGTTTTCAATCATCAATACATAATCTTCATTTCGGATCCCATCCAATATGAAAACTAGAGCGTTCTTGATATAGGCCTCTTTTTCTTCACTCAGGTAAAAAATATGAGCGCCGTCGTTGTGACGCAATTTTGCTGTAAACTCGGGAATTTTTATTTCCAACATTTTCCCTCCTGTCTTCGTATGTTGCACATCCCAACATTCTACCAATTTTTTTTCATTAAATAAATGATTTGAGTAAATTTCATAATTCCGAGACCTTGCGGCTCTAGGTGTGTAACGGCATGAAAATAGAGCACCTCCCCAAATCCTGTATAATGGTAGTCACCACAACAA